>CAYZKL010000070.1:18556-19659 GCA_964478855.1 uncultured Flavipsychrobacter sp. | reverse complement strand
GGAGGGGATTGGGAAATGGGGGTTTTATGGTAATACTGAAACCGGCTTATGATAAGACGGTAGCTGTTTATGACAGAAAAAAGTTTGCAGGCTGGGTAAGGGTTACAAGCGTTTCGGGGCTAGTAAACAGCGTAACTGCTGAAAGAGGGGAAATGATGCCCTTTGAAAACAAACATTATAATTATAGCATTGCCTTGCCCGGTATGGGAGGCAAGGCAATGCTTGGAGGAGCCGGGAATGTATAATATACCTTAGTTCATAACGAACTGGTCGCGCGGGGGATAGTGCAGGTAATCCTGCCAGTCTATAGAAAATATCTTTTTGAGCTTGGTCGTCAGCTCATTGAATGTGGTGGTCTTTGCCAGGAACATATTGGCACCGTTGCGGTAGCACTCCTCAATGATCTTATCGGCCATGTGAGATGTGTACATTATGACAGGCAGTTTATCGTACTCCCTGTTCTTACGTATCTCCATGATGCAGGCCATGCCGTCTTTGCAGGGCATATCTATATCCAGGAACAGGATGTAGGGTATCCTTTCTTTGAGCAACACAAAAAGCATCTCGCCGTTTTGCGCATTCCGCAGCATGTAAGAAATATCCAGTTGCTTTAGTGCAGTATCAAATATCTCTACATCGTCTTTGTCGTCCTCTGCAAGCAGTATATCCTTTGTTATCAATTCAGTCATGTTAGCTATTATTAAAAACTTAATCTCGCCCACCTTCCTTGATCTCGGCTACAAAACTATCGAAAAAAGGCATTCATTTCGGGCCATCGGCAGCGACAACTACCCGTTGCGGATATATATTATTTTTCGCTGCTCACAAGTGATTTGCTTTATTGCAGTAATAAATGCACGGCGCAATGGTACGGGCAAAAAAAAGAGTGCTTGAAGAAGCACTCTTTGTGGAAATCTAATATCGGGCATTTCCTCACCTTAGGTTTCCATCACACACACACTATACGGAAATGCAATAACATAAATACAAAATCTGTACCACAATGATATGGGAACACAAATGGGGAAAGACTTTAGCAGAACTACAACACTTAGAGGCTAGACTAGAAGCGCCACCTGAGGCCTATGGTCTCCGGGAAGTAC
>CAYZKL010000070.1:17011-18546 GCA_964478855.1 uncultured Flavipsychrobacter sp. | reverse complement strand
ATTGTTCACGCCGCCATAATGCTCATCATTGGTCTTTACATTGGCATAGCGCACACCCAGTTCTATATTCACACCCAGGCGGGGTATGATGTAGTAGGTGAAGCCAGTATGCAAACCAAAACTGTAACCTATGCCATAGCCATAATGATAGCTGGATACATAAGTGTAGTTAGAGTCAGGTCCTTCGCCAAACTTGCTGTAGCCAAGTGAGCCGTCATTGGTAGTGGTAACCATACCCAGCATAGCACCGAAGTAAAGATTAGCCCTGTTGAATGTATTGTAACGTGTATAGAAAGGCACCACATAGCTGGCACCTACTGATGAACTTAAAGCATGCTCTGCAACAAGGAAAGAAACTTCGCGGGTTCCCAGCTTCTTGCCGAAAAGCGATGTAAGCTGCCAGTCACCAAAGCTTTCCCATCTCCTTTCGCCAAAGTCGAAGTGGATCATCCAGTTAGGAGTAGCAAAATAGCTGAGACGAGCTGAATAGTCGTTCACCACTTTGGTCCTTCTGCCCTGGTAGCCATCGGGAGGGCCCAACGGACGGGTCATTACGCTGTATCCACCGTTCACGCCTACTTCCCAGCTATATTCAGGAGGCAGATTCTGTGCAAACATACTGCCGGCACATGCCAGAAAAGCGGCTACCGTGAGTAAAAATGCCTTCATACTTTGTTGCAGGTTTTTAAAATAAGAATCAAATCTAAGTAAATTTTGCTGCGAAAGAAAGAAATAGGGTAAAAAAAGCGCCAGAGCGGCATAAAAGCGCCCCGGAGCCGGTTATTTACAGTTCTTCGTCCTCTTCGTCGCCCAGGCTCATGTTCAGCATACTGCCCAGCATATCGCCAAAGGCAAAGCCGCCCTTTTCCACCCCCTTCTTGCTGATAAGGGAGAATTCGGACAGGCCGTGCAGCAGGAATTCCATCAGCAACCCAGCCTGCATATTGTCTGCATTGGGGTAAAATTGCTTCACAGCGGCATATAGGCCATCTACCCGGTACAGGTGCGCCAAGTAGTCTTCGTCGGTCTCGTGCTGCAGCAGCATCAGGTCGTTGCCATTGCCAAACCAGTCTATGACCGGCTGGTAAGGGCTGGCCTTGGCCTTAGCTTTCTGGGTATCGCGGCCCTTCTTAAAGGACTGCGGATCAGGGAAGTACAGACCGAATGTGGCACGGATGGCCAGGCCCAGCAGCCTGTGGGCCACATTGAGCGGGCCTTCCTGCTCTCCCTCATACACCAGCTCTATCTTGCCGGTGATGGATGGCACTACGCCCAGGAAATCGGCTATTCGTACCATGGTGCGCTCACTGCCGGCATTCAGGGCTCGCAGCTCTGCGGTGCTCACCAGGTTTTCGTAGGCTGATATGGTAAGACGGGCAGATACCCCGCTTTTCTGGTCCACAAATTCGCTTTTGCGGGCCTCCATGGCTATCTGCTCTATGAGCACGGCACACAGGTCGGGCACTTCTACCTTGGCCAGTTGCTCCGGTAGTATGCTTGCCTCCTGTGCGGTTATGGCGCGCGATATTTCTATG
>CAYZKL010000070.1:8301-16916 GCA_964478855.1 uncultured Flavipsychrobacter sp. | reverse complement strand
CGGTATGAGGCCATAGTGCAGTGCCTGCTCATCAGCAAAGCTGAGGCGCATATTGGCGGCCTTTATGGGGTCTATATCACCGATAAGGTCTGCTACAGAAACGTCAGGCGTAGCCAGCTTTTCGCCATACCTGTCGCTGCGGTGCAGCCATGCCACTGGGGTGGCATCGCCCTTCTCTTCTACCAGCATTCGTGCGTAGAGCGATATGGGTGTCAGCGGGTCGTCATTGATCTCGCTGCCTGCCACTATGGGTATCCACTCATCCAGCAGGTTCACCATCTCGCGCGCCATACGGGTCTTTGCCTGTCCCCTAAGCCCCAGGAACAGTATGTTGTGCCGCGATAGCAGCGCACGCTCCACATCGGGCATCACGGTATCCTCGTAGCCCAGCACACTGGTGAACGGGCTTTGTTTCTGCTGCACCAGGCGTACCAGGTTCTGCCTTATCTCGTCCTTTATGCCTTTGCCTGTATAGCCTGACTGCTTCAGTGCGCCGAGGGTATTTATATCGGGGTGGTTTGTCATTATCCTTTATCTCTTTATTGTGCTTAAAATGTCCCTATTCGTTTATACTCAATTATCTCAGGTATTAGTCATCGTCTTTGTTGCGGGTCTTCTTAGGCGCATCAGGTTCCTTGCCCTGCTCCCTGTTTCGCTGCCGCTCCATGATCTCTTCTTCCAGTTTCTTCTGCTTTTCGCGCTCCTGTTCTTTCTTCAGTTTGCGCTCCAGTTTTTCTACTTTGCTGCTCTTCCTGCTTCCCTGCTGCTCTTCTTTTTTACCATCCTTATCGGCCTCTTTGCCCTTGCTTTTTTCATCCTTTTCATCATATACCTCATCGTCTATCCTGCCGGCCAGCCCTCTCTCCAGTATGTTGTCCATCTGCTCCAGTTTCGCTGGCTCTATGGGCGCCGGCGACAGCACCACATCATACCCGGTCTGGTTCTCGTTATTGGTCCACGACCCTACGAATATCTTGTTCTTCAGTTCCAGTTCCATAGTACCAATAGGCGGGTCATCTTCCATCACCCACTTACCATCGGGGTTCTTGGTAATGGTCAGTTTGGCATATTCCTTCTGGTCGCCGAATTTGTACAGCCCGTCATACAGTACAGGCTTACCCAGCGGCGGATCCTTCATGATGCGTACATAGAGTTTTACCGGTATCTCGTCATCAAATTTGCCTTCGTAATAGCGCCTATCCACTACCTCTTTTCGTACGGGCCCCTTATCCTCCTCCTCATTGGTGATACTCAGCGACCTGCTTTTTCTGCCTGCTGCGGATGTGTCGTTAAGTTTGGCAAGCGAGTCGAGGCGCATCGAGTCGGCCTGTGCGCTGTCGCCCATTTTGTTCTTGGCCAGCCATGCAAAATACCTGCGCTCCTGCTCTTCCTTATGCAGGTATTCATCTATGGAGCTTGCCTCCAGTATATTCAGCACCTGGCCGCCAAAGTAGTAGCCGTTTATCTTTTGTATCTCGGTGATGGTAATGCAGAATGTATGCCTGCCCAGCAGATCGCGAATGAACATAAAACCCATAAACCTGTCTGGCGCGATCACATCATACCCGATCAGCTTTCGGGTTACGGACTGCTTCTGCAGTTCATATCGCTGCATCACTACGCCCTTCCAGTGTATGCCGGAGTCTTCACCTTTGTTGACGATATTGGTAAACCGCGCGATGATGTTGTGATTATATGCGGGATCGAATTCTATAAGGCTTTGCGGGTGCTTCTTCAGTTCGTTGAGCGCATTCACTACTTCGGGGCGCGGGTCTTTATTGGCCAGTACCATATTCCACAGCGTATCGAACGGAACGAACAGGTAGTAGTAGCTCACCGAGTCCTTATTGGCGAGGCTGCCGAGTATGTTGGTCATCAGTCCTTCCTCAGTTCGGGGCAAGCCCCTGTACCTGCGCTTGGCCTCAGCACTAAACCCGGTAAACAACATTAAGGAAAACAAAAAGATGATGAAATATCTCATTCTTTGCGGTTAGCAGCGAATAAAGTTAGGCATTTACCGTAAAAGGCAGGCGAGATAAAAGGTTAAATGCAGGTGATATAATAAGAAAGGAAACTATGAAGGTATTCCCAGGAAGCCGAATAGTTTCTCTGGTGGGCGGGCTATTATGGCCTTATCGCCCAGTTCCAGTATCGGCCGTTGTATCAGTACCGGATTGGTTGCCAGTACATCCAGCCATTGCACTTCGGTAAGGTCTTTGCCATCATATTCCTGTTGGTAAAGCTCCTCGCTTCTGCGCACCAGTGCCGATGCGTGTATGCCCAGCTTGTGAAGCAGTGCCACCAGCTCCTCACGACTTAGCGGCTCCGCGAGGTACCATCTTACGGTATGTGGTATGTTTCGCTCCTGCAGTATCTCCAGTGCGCCACGGCACTTGCTGCATTCGCCATTGTGGTATATGATCAGTTCCGGCATTGCTGCTAAACGGTCATTTCCTTTACGTCATCAGCTATTACCAGCCTGCCTGCGGTCTTAGCTTTGATCTCTTCGATGGTTACGCCGGGTGCGTATTCCAGGCACCTGAAACCATCGGGGGTAATGTCGAACACACCAAGGTCTGATACGATCTTGCGTACACAGTGAACACCGGTGAGTGGTAAGGTACATTTAGGCAGCAGCTTGCTTTCACCTTTCGGATTGGTATGCTGCATGGCTACTATTATGTTCTTGGCAGCGGCTACAAGGTCCATAGCGCCGCCCATGCCTTTCACCATTTTGCCCGGTATCTTCCAGTTGGCTATATCACCGTTGTCAGCCACTTCCATTGCACCCAGCACAGTAAGGTCCACCTTACCTGCACGGATCATACCAAAGCTGGTAGCACTATCAAAAAAGGCTGAACCCGGCAATGTGGTAATGGTCTGCTTACCTGCATTAATGAGGTCTGCATCTTCTTCCCCTGCAAACGGGAAAGGGCCCATGCCCAACAGGCCGTTCTCGCTCTGCAGCACCACATCCACACCTTCAGGTATGTAGTTGGCCACCCGCGTGGGGATGCCTATACCGAGGTTCACATAAAAGCCATCCTGCAGTTCCTGCGCTATTCGTTTTGCTATTTGTTCTTTGTTCAGTGCCATAACTTAAACCCTAAACCCCTTAAAGGGCTCCCCATGTTCCGAGGGTACAGGGGATGATTGATATAAATACTATGGTGATCTTCTTATATAATGCTGAATACGTGGCATCCCTATTACGCGCGGGACCTCACTGTCCTTTGCTCTATCCGCCCTTGAATATACGATGCACGTAAATGCCGGGTGTATGTATGTGATTAGGGTCCAGTTCGCCGGGCTCCACCAGTTCTTCTACCTCTGCTATGGTTATCTTACCGGCCATGGCCATCATGGGGTTAAAGTTGCGGGCTGTATCCTTGAATATAAGATTGCCCTGCGTATCGCCCTTCCATGCCTTAACTATAGCATAGTCCGAATCGAAGGCATACTCCATCAGGTAGTCCTTGCCGTTGAAGTTGCGCACCTCTTTGCCGTCAGCCACCTCTGTACCCACACCCGCCAGCAGGAATACTGCAGGCATACCATAGCCGGTAGCCATGCAGCGTGTAGCCAGCGTGCCCTGTGGTATCAGTTCCACTTCCAGTTCCCCGCTCAGCAACTGCCGCTCGAATTCATCATTTTCACCCACGTATGATGAGATCATTTTCTTCACCTGCTTGCCCTGCAGCATCAGCCCTATACCGAAGTCATCGACACCGGCATTATTGGAAATACAGGTAAGGTTATTGATACCCTTTTTTACAATGGCTGCTATACAATTCTCAGGTATGCCGCACAGCCCGAAACCGCCCAGCATTATTGTGGCACCGGATGGTATATCCTTAATGGCCTCATCAGCACCTGCAACTACTTTGTTCATTCTTTAGGAATTTGGATGCTAAATTAAGTGTTTAATTGATATAGGGAGTGGCGTGGCTCCTGTAATCTCAATATTCCTTTTTACTTTTGGCCTTTACCTTTTGAATCTGCAATATGTCGAAGAAAAATGCATCCCGCCCCGATGGCCTGGCCTACTCCACTGATAAGAATTTCTTTAATGATTTTCCGGCAGATGAGCCACAGGATACACTGCCTAAGGACAAACAAAAACTGCGGGTGAAACTGGATACCAAGCAGCGTGCAGGCAAGGTAGTGACCCTCATAGATGGTTTCATTGGCTCCAACGACGACCTGGAAGCACTGGGTAAACAGCTGAAGACCAAATGCGGCACCGGTGGCAGCGCCAAAGATGGTTTTATCATCATACAAGGCGACTACAGGGAAAAGATAATAGCCTGGCTGAAGGATTGGGGATATGCCGGCACCAAATGATTACAGGAATAAGTAATAACTAATGTTAATAAAAACGTATCCCCGTTTTATCAATTCCAAACTATAAACGTATTTTTGCGCATCTTTTTGAGCATTGCCCGCTTTGGGTAGCTGCTTTTTAAACTTCTGACTTTACGACAATGTTACAGGACATACAGATACTGAATGAGAAAGAAACCCGTGGTGGTTTTGGCGAAGGCATACTGGAAGCCGGTTTAAAGAATCCTAATGTGGTAGCACTTACTGCTGACCTGGCAGGCTCACTGAAGCTGAACGCTTTCATCAAGGAATTTCCCGACCGGTTTGTGCAGTGCGGCATTGCTGAGGCGAATATGATAGGCGTGGCTGCGGGCCTCACCATAGGTGGCAAGATCCCTTATACCACAACATTCGCCAACTTCTCTACCTCACGTGTGTACGACCAGATACGCCAGTCGGTAGCATATAGTGGTAAGAACGTAAAGATATGTGCATCGCATGCCGGACTTACACTGGGTGAAGACGGTGCTACGCACCAGGTGCTGGAAGATATAGGCATGATGAAAATGCTGCCTGGCATGACGGTTATCGTTCCATGTGACTTCAACCAGACCAAGGCTGCTACTATAGCTATAGCTGAATATGAAGGCCCTGTATACCTGCGTTTCGGCAGGCCGAAGTGGCCAAACTTTACGCCTGAAAATGAACCATTTGTAGTGGGTAAGGCGCAGGTGCTTGCAGAAGGTACAGACATCTCTATCATAGCCTGCGGCCATATGGTGTGGCTGGCAGTAGAGGCGGCAAAGATCCTTGCAGAAAAAGGCATCTCTGTTGATCTTATCAACATGCATACCATCAAGCCGCTTGACGAAGCTGCGATCATAAAGTCATTGTCGAAAACAGGTTGCGTAGTAACCGCGGAAGAGCACCAGGTAAACGGTGGCCTTGGCGATAGCGTAGCCGGTGTGGCAGCACGCGAATGCCCGGTACCTCATGAATATGTTGCGGTAATGGATACATTCGGCGAAAGCGGAACACCAAAACAACTGCTTGATAAATATGGCCTTACCACTGCCAATATTGTAGCACAGGCAGAGAAAGCCCTGAGCAGGAAGAAAGCAAAATAGTACAGTTCTCTATACATATACAGGGATAGGGCAACCTATCCCTTTTTTAATGCACAAACTACATCTACTATTATGCAACGAAACACACTGTTCCTGTTAATGATCTGCATAACTGCAATGGCCTGCAGGCAGCCTAAAGACCTTGTGTACCAGAAGGTACACCACTTTGGAATCAACAAAGCGGGTGCACAGACAGTATTATCTATGGATGTGCAGTTGTATAATCCCAATGCCTACAAAATGAAGCTGAAGAATGCTGACCTTGATGTGTATATCAATAACAGCAGGCTGGGCAAGATAAACCTGGATCAGAAATTCCCTATACCCCGGCTCGATACATTCTCAATGCCCCTGACACTTAATGTGGACCTGGGCAATGCGCTGCCTAACATGTTTCAGCTGATGCTGAACAGCAATGTGAATGTAAAGCTTAACGGCACCGTAAAAGCGGGCCGCCGTGGCATATTTATTAAAGTACCGGTAAACTATGAAGGCAAGCAGGATATACGTGCCGGGCTAAGCTTATAACCGAGAGGATTAGAATTTATTCTTCCACATCATGCTTTCCACCGGCTTATTGGTACGGCCTGTGTACTTGGCTCCTTCCTTCTTGTTGTACTTATTCAGCACTTCGCCATCGCAGGGGAAGTAAATAAGCTGACCAATAGGCATACCTGCATACACCCTTACCGGCTGCACACATGATATCTCCAGTGTCCATGCATTACAAAAACCTACATCGCCCTTACCGGCAGTAGCATGGATATCGATACCCAGCCTTCCGGTTGATGATTTACCCTCAAGGAAGGGCACGTGAGCGTGAGTTTCTGTATATTCCTCTGTAACACCCAGGTACAGGGTACCTGGCTGTAGCACATAACCATCATCAGGTATCTCGAAATGTGTTATCTCATTATGCTTACGGGCATCCAGCATGGTATCATTGTACATTGCCAGGTACCTGCCCAGATGTACATCATATGAGTTAGAACCGAGGTTAGAGCGATCATAAGGCTCAATAACGATGGTGCCTTTTTCTATTTCTTCGAGTATGCGTGAGTCAGAAAGAATCATACGGCAAATATAAATTAAACATACCCCTTGCGTCTATCTATTTACCCTTTTTTTTACACAACTTATAAACGGATATTGGTTCCTTTTTTCACATATATGATGATCCAATAAAAAATTGCGGGTTTATTACCTTAAAAATGATATTTTTGCTGCCCTTTAACACAGTATATGGAATACAGAGAAATAGTAGCAGTTACAGGCCTGAGCGGTCTATACCAATTATTAACTACAAAGAGCGATGGCGCTATAGTTCGTAATGTGGCAGATAAAACCACGAAGTTCATTTCTGCACGCCAGCACAATGTAACACCGCTTGAAAGCATTGAAGTATATACTACAGGTGAGAACGTGCGCCTGCACAATGTGTTTCAGCTAATGCAGGAGCATGAGGCCAAGAAGCCACTTGCTGATGTACGTACTGCGGATAACGCTGCTATCAAGAGTTATTTCAAAAGCATCTTCCCGGAATTCGATGAAGAGCGCGTGTATGTAAGCGACATGAAGAAAATGCTGAAGTGGTATGAACTGCTGAAAGCAAATGACCTGCTGCGTTTTGAGAACCTGGAAGAAGCAACCGAAGAGGCTGCTGAAGGTGCTGCAACAGAACCTGCTGCTGAAGAAGCACCAGTGAAGAAAGCACGCGCTAAAAAATCTGCTGAAACTGAGGCGCCTGAAGCTGAAGAAAAGCCTAAGAAAGCTGCTGTAAAAAAGAAGAAAGCCGATGAGCCTGCTGCTGAAGGTGAGGAAAAACCTAAAAAAGCACCTGCCAAGAAGAAAAAAACAGAAGAATAATCAAACATATCGTTATAAGTATAAAGCCGGCTACCTATGTGGCCGGCTTTATCAATTCAAACTGCTCCTGCGGGCTATCCACTTATAAACTATCAACTTATGTTTTCAAATTTGTTGACTGAATAAATATTTTTTCTATCTTAGTGCCATCATGAGGAACAAAATAATCTTTGTAGGGGTATTACTGCTGGTTATCATCAGTTTTGGTAGTTGCAGAATGCATTATGAACGCGCTCCGAAAAGGTATTTTCAGAATACACGTACTACCAAGCACTGGGGTCGTGAACGTCATGTGAATACACGCCGTATGTTCTGGGGCAAACATCGCTCAGGCATGCGCCCGCACCACCAGCGTGGCATGTTCCGTTATTGATTTCCCTTAATTACTTAGCTTGATGTGCACTATAAAAGGTGTGCTGCCGCATTTCAAAACAGTGTAGCGCCACTGTCCTTTTTACGGCCCAGGTGCTTGTATGCTTTCTCTGTTGCTTCCCTACCTCTTGGAGTGCGAATGATGTACCCTTCCTGTATCAGGAACGGCTCATAAACCTCCTCAATAGTGCCGGACTCTTCGCTAACCGCAGTAGCAATATTGCTGATGCCTGCAGGACCGCCTTTGAATTTATCTATCAGTGTGGTCAATATCTTATTGTCCATATCATCAAGACCACTTTCATCTACATTGAGTGCCTTGAGTCCATGCTCTGCAATAGCCATATCAATCACACCATTGCCCAGCACCTGTGCAAAATCGCGCATGCGGCGCAACAGGCCATTGCCAATACGAGGTGTACCCCTGCTGCGGCCAGCTATCTCCATTGCCGCATCAGATGTGATGCGCACATTGAGTACACCTGCGGAGCGCAGTATGATGCGCTGCAACACATCGGATGTATAATACTCCAGCCTGGACTTGATACCGAAACGAGATAGTAAGGGTGCAGTAAGCAAGCCGCTACGGGTAGTAGCACCTACAAGAGTAAAGGGATTGAGGCTTAGCTGAATAGAACGGGCGGAAGGACCGCTGTCTATCATGATGTCGATCTTAAAATCTTCCATTGCCGCATAGAGGTATTCCTCTACTACAGTGCTAAGGCGGTGAATCTCATCTATGAAAAGTACATCCCGTGCTTCCAGCCCTGTAAGCAATCCGGCAAGGTCAGCTGGTTTCTCTATTACAGGCCCGCTGGTCTCTTTTATCGTTACGCCCAACTCATTGGCAACAATACGCGAAAGAGTGGTCTTACCGAGGCCCGGAGGGCCGTGAAACAGTATGTGATCCAATGGCTCGCCACGCAT
>CAYZKL010000070.1:0-8291 GCA_964478855.1 uncultured Flavipsychrobacter sp. | reverse complement strand
TGGCGGCCTTTATGAAAATGCGCAGGTTCTCGATCAGTTTCGGCTGACCGGAAAAATCCTCTATGCTCTGGGGCCGTATGGTATTCTCATACTCCCGCTCCTGTAAACTCAGATCTCCCGATGGCCGTACATGCGAACTTGACATTGGATAAAATTACTGAAAATTGTGGAAAGGCTAAAGATGTATCCTCTTTATAACCGGTAAACAGCGCACATAAAAAAAACCCGCAGAATGATCTGCGGGTGTATTTAGTAGTATATGCCGTATTATAGTCCTGTTATGCAAAGGCCAATGGATGCCGGAGTAATGGGCGGACCCGCATTCTCTTTATAGATATTGGTGAGGTTGTATGATGCAAACAAAGAAAAGTGACCATAGCCTACACGTGCAGTAGCAGCAAAGTTCCACGGGCTCAGATACCTCTTGGTGCTTATCTTATCTTTCACATTAGTGCCTGATACAGAACGCAGCCCTTTTGTGTGCGCACCGAACAGTGTACCTACCTGAAGGCCTATAGCGGCCTTGAAGCCCGTATTGCGGTTGTTGATATTGCTGTAATACCTGAGTTCGAACGGAGCCTGCAAGTAAGCTGTTACAAACTTGTAACGCTTATAGCTCATGGTATCCGTAAGAAAGCGGGCAGAAGCGCTCAATGCCCCTGTATCGCTAACTGCGATCACCTGCTTATCCAGGTAATTGACACTCATGCTCATGCCCAGTCCTGCTGCGAAACTCAGTTTTGTTTTCTTTATAGGGAAGTCGTAGCACAAGTAGGTACTCAGTACATAATTAAAAGGCTTGGTCTTGATGCTATCGGGCTTCTTGATCCAGTTGTTGTATGACAATTGGATCATCAGGAAATCCCGTGACGGCTTTACTATTGGTGGCGGAGTAGCATTGGTGTTGATCTTATCAACGCCTCCATCCTGGGCCAGCAGCATAACAGACGGAAGAAACACGAACGCCAATGTGGCGAGGATTTTTTGCATAAGCCTTTATTAGTGCGCAAATATAATAGCTACACGATGGATAATTTGTTAAAAAAAGAAAATACCTGCAATACGAAGGGTATAATACCACATTTATAACCCGGGTATAAAAAAAACTCCCTGCAAGTTCATTGCAGGGAGCTTATCTATAATGATAAAATTACTTCTTAACGAAAGTACGCAACTGAGAGCCAAAACCTGAAAGGTTAATAGCATAGTCGAGCGTGGTATCTGCAACGATCATGTTCAGCGAAGCAGGGCTGGCAGTAAGTATGCCTTCCTTGGTCATCTGCGTACCAAAATCGAGTGTGCTGAGGCTTGTAACCGCAAACACCGCGGGAATAACACTTGATTTCTGAGTACCGGTATCCACACCACCTACGTTGTCTGTCATATACAGGCCACGAGCCAGTTTGTACACATTTGCCGGGTTTGCAGAATCGTTACCACCTGCTACGCCTGCTCTCCAGTAAAGACCTGAAAGATCCATAGAGTCAGAAACGTTGGTGATGGCTACATATACATAATTGTAACCCACAAAGCCATACTTGTTCTTAGCTGATACAGTGGCTATATACAGGCCCGGAGACAGGTTTGTAAGTGTGCTCGCATCAACCACTACCGGCAACGACTGCCTGTAAAATGAATCGTAAGCGGTTGCAGTGATCGTGTTGGCAGAAGGTAACGGGCCACCACCTACAGGAAAGCTGAAATACTGGCCCGAAGTGATCGTAACTGTAGGATATGATACAGTAACCACCTGCGATACCAAGCTATCTTTCTTTTTACACCCTGCTATAACCCCAACTGCTAAAATGGATAGTATTAATAATTTTTTCATTCTTATATTTTTTTAAAAGGCAATATTATTTATCCCACCAAACCGGAGCTACAATAGAAGCTACACCAGATGCAGGGAAATTATTGTTAGTAGTACTTTCTGAAGCAGGATACAGGAACCTGGCCGGACGACCTGTACCTATAAGGCTGTTAACCGGGTGAACCAGGAAGTCAGGATAACCTGTACGACGGAATTCAGACCATGCTTCAAAGCCCTGGTTGCCACACATTGCAAACCATTTCTGCGTGATGATGAACCTTACTTTGTCTTCAACAGAACCACCTACAGGATATACTGTCCAGTAACCCGGAGGAATGCTGCTTGCCATATCGCCAAGTACATACGTAGTGTAAGCAGAAGAGCCATCAATACCTATTTCTGTGCTCAACTGATTGCTGTAATAAGCGAAGCTAGCCCTGATGCCTGAATAGAATAAAGAATCATCGGTAGCTGAAGATACCGCCCAACCTCTTGCAACTGCTTCAGCCTGCAGGAAGTAACTTTCCCAGCTTGTAAGCAGGTTAACCGGTGCATTGGCAGAATTTTCGTCCTGCGCATCGCCAGCTACATATGCATTAGGTATAGAGTAAGAACCTGCAGGTATAGAGATATTGAACTGGCTCTGAGTGATGCCTGCAATAGCACCTGCTGATGTTGGTTTGTAGAATACATAAGCCCTGTAGTCATTATTACTGTTCAGGCTATCGATAATTGTTTTGCTGCCACCCAGGTTCTGGATACCGGCAAGCGTAGTAGAACTTGCTTCTGCGTAAAGCGGGCTCTTGTTGTTGCTGTTGGAACCGTAAGTAAGCCTTGCATCATCACCCATACCTATGAAAGAAGGGCTTGTGCTGTACAATGCTGCGATCTTTGCCTGAGCGCCCGCCGGGTCAACATTTGACATACGCAACAGAATTTTCAGCTTAAGTGTGTTAGAGAATTTTATCCATTTGGCCATGTTACCACCATAGATCATATCATCAGAACCCGGATGAATAGGATCAGCAACATTCAGCAATTTGTTTGCAGAATCGATGTAAGCAAGGATGCCGTTGTAAACGACGCGCTGAGAATCATATTTAGGATTAACTACGTGACCGTCAGCAAACTGGCCTTTCAGTGCCTGTTTGAAAGGAACATCGCCCCATCCGTCGGTAATAACCTGGAAGGTATAAGCCTGCATCAGTAATGCAATAGCTTTATACTGCCTTTTCTTTCCTGAATCGGCAAGGTTGTAAAGCTGGTAAAAATTCTCAGCACCGGCATAAAGGTTTGTCCATGCAACAGAGTAAGCATCCTGACCTGTAGAGAACTGATCGAAAGTAATATACTGGCTGGCTATAGGCGTCTGCGTCCAGTATTGAGACCATATAGAACCTGCTATCTGAAGATCAACACCCATTGCAGAACCTACATACAACTGAGCAGCTGGCAATAATGTCTGCACTGTAGCTGTCTGAGAAATATTGGGGTTTTTGTTGACATCCATGAATTTCCTGCATGAAGATGCACCCAAAGACAGGGCAACCGCTGCAGTAAGAATGACCTTTTTATTTATCAACATAAAAAATGTTTTAATAATTTAAGTTTATTAGAAGTTAACTTTTACGAAAAATCCGTAGTTCCGTACAGAAGGACGGGCAGTATAGTTAAATCCTTGTGCATTGCCTGTAGCTCCAGATGAAGTAGCTTCAGGATCATCATATTTGTTGCTTTCAGCTGTCCATAACAACAGGTTGGTACCGAACAGACCTGCTTCAAGTCCGCCAAACGGAGAACGTGAATAGTATTTCTGAGGGATCTTGTAAGATAAAGCAAGTTCCTGAAGGCGAACATAGCTACCATTCACTATACCCTGGCCTGGCAGGCTCTGCTGCTCGGTAGTAGTATAGTAAGTGTATGGAGAGAATTTAGTTGTATTGGTCTGTAAGATGTTTGTGTTAGCAACCTGGTAAACTGAATTTGCCCACACATACTTTTCACGGTTGTTAACAGTAGTAGCTTCTGATGTACCTGTGAAATCCATAACCATTTTGTTACGGCTATAGAACTGGTTGCCTTGTTTTGTTGTAAACAATGCATGTAATTTCAGGCCTTTGTAGCTAAGATCAGTACCCCATGATGCCTGGAACTTAGGTTGGTAAGAACCTGCGTAGATAGGTTTCTTAGTAGCTATAGGTAAGCCGGTAGCCTGGTCTACCAGTACTGCGAATTTACCATTGTGCATTACATACTGAATGTCAGCAGCATAGAACGTACCAAACGGACGGCCCACAGCAGCAACAACGTTCATACCATCGAAACCACCCAACACTACATGATCAACATTGCCATTGAGGCTAACTACGTTGTTCCTGTTGCGGGTATAAGTACCAAACAGATCCCACTTCAAACCATACCTTGTAGATATTGGTGTTCCCCTCAATGATACTTCGATACCCCTGTTAGTAATATCGCCAACGTTCACATAGTTAGATGTGAAACCTGATGATGGAGCAGTAGGCACCATAGTGATCAGGTTGCGGGTAAGTATGTTGTAATAAGTAAACGAAGCTGCGATACGGTCTTTGAAAAAAGAAAGGTCAGTACCTACTTCCATTTCATGTGTTTGTTCCGGTTTCAGGTTATTGTTACCGAAAACGTTCTGTACCTGGTAAGCGGGAACGCCATTAACAGGGGGTATAACTGAACCAAAACCAGAACTGATCGCGCTCTGTGTGAAGCCTGCACTGTTATTTGCATAAGGAGTAGGAGAATTACCTACACCACCTGCGCCAAGACGAACTTTACCATAGTTCAACACTTTTTCTTTGAAAGTACCGCTCTGTAATCTTTCAGTGAATACCCATGAAGCATTAGCACCAGGGTAGAAATAAGAATTCCTGCCATCAGGTAAAGTAGATGACCAGTCATTACGGCCGGTTACTTCAAGGAATAATTCTCTCTGGAAGTTGAACATGAAATCAGCATACAATGCAAAAGACCTTTGTCTTGTCAATGAATTAGTTGCTGATATAGGACCTAAATTGTTAGAGAAGTTGTAGAAGTTAGGAATAACGAGGCCGTTAGTACCCGGATCGATAGTCGCACTCAGGCTCTCATCAGTCTTGATACTTACGTTAAGACCTAATTTCGCATTCATGCCGAAGTTGCGGCTAAGCTGGTGGTTGAAGTTTGCGATAAGGTCATTGTACAGGCGGAAACCATTGTACTTAGATTCTGCATATCCACCGGCAGAAACCGAGTTAAGACCTGCATAGAAAGGATCAACAGGCTGTCCATCCAGATTTGGTGTCTTGTAAGAAGACCTGTCTGAAGTAACATCTATACCTGTACGGTTGAAAACGTTGAATTCGCCTTTTTTGTAGCCTACTTTGAAATCACCTAAAACCCTGTCTGATTTGTTGCGGTTGTCGTAGTTTTTAGCAGCCCAATATGGATTCTTGGTATAAGCACCATACTGACCATAACGTTCTACACCGGCAGTATCAGTATATTGTTGTGAGTAGTACTTATTACCGTAGTCTGCAAGCTCCCACAGTGGAATATCGCGAGGTGTCTGCAACAGGTTGTCTGTTACTGAGCCTGCACCCTGTCCGCCGGTCTCTGCACGTGAATAAGTATTCAGGTAATTGATGTTAACACCTGAGTAGAAATTATTGGTGAGCTGCGTAGTACCATTGAAGCGTACGCTATACTTGTTGTAGAATGTGTTAGGGATAACGCCTGAAGTATTTACAGAGTTCAAAGAAAGGAAGTAAGTCGATTTGTCTGTACCACCTGCTACTGAAACAAAGTTGTTCAGGTCTTTACCACGGTTGTAGAAATTCTTAACATTGTTTGGCTGATCAACATATGGTTTCACCAGTTGTTTGCCATCGATAGCTTGGCCCCATGGACGCATAGCACCATCGAACTTGTAACCCCAGCTAAAATTTTCACGACGATCATCAACAACACCATTGTAGATATTACCCTGACCGAACTGGTGCTGCATGTCCGGTATTTTCAGTACATCAGACTGCATGTAAGTAGCCTTGTAAGTAACTTCCATTTTGCTAGGCTTGCCTGATACATTGTGCTTACCTGCTTTAGTAGTGATCATGATCGCACCGTTAGCACCTGCTGCACCATACAATACTGATGCTGCCGGGCCAGGCAATACGTTCATTGTTTCGATCTCATCCGGATCAATATCATTTGCACTGTTACCAAAGTCAACCTGTGCAAGGCCTGTAGGATCCTGCAGCCTGTCGTAGTTGTTAGAGATAACACCATTAACAACGATCAACATGTTGTTGTCTTTCAGGATAGATTTTTCACCTCTTGCCACAACACGGGTAGAACCACCAGGACCGCCGGTAGAGCTGGTAACATTGATACCTGCTACTTTACCTGCAAGGCTTGATAACGCACTGAAGTTGTTAGCACTTGTGATATCATCATTGTTCAATGTAGTAGCATTATAACCTAGTTCCCTTTTCTCTCTCCTTAAAGCCTGAGCAGTAACAACAGTGCCTTCCAGCTCTTTGGACATGCGATTGAGTTTGGCAACTACAGTGCCGTCTTCTTCTTTTGCTATACGGGTTGTAAAACCTACGGCCTGTATGATAAATGTATTATCGCCATCGGGTACTTCAAGCATGAAATCTCCGTTAACATCAGTCACCGTGCCTATTTGCATACCCCTGACCGTGATGCCTGCACCGGGAAAACCCTGGCCTTTCTCATCCAGTATTTTACCAGTCACACTATGCGTTTGTGCGAATACCGGAACAGCAACAGCAAGCAGTAATACAAATAGTAACAAAACTCGTTTCATACTCTATATTTTTATAAGAATGTGCGATTTAATCAAACATTATTCAGCCCATTGAGCAGTGCCCAATGGAGATAATAGGGGGTGAATTTATTACAACATTGCGAATAATCAAAGCTTTCTTTTGTTTTTTATTAACAGAAAGCGGTTGTTGCCTTCATAGATTTTTATTAAAATGTATGCCCGGGCATTCCCTGATAACCAAAGGGGTACGGGAATGGGGGACATCGTGGTAATATATAGTGTGCGGCAAGTGTAAAAAGCTGCTATACCGGTAAATATGTAAAAATGGATGGCATAAATGCCCGGATAATGGTCAAAACAGTGCTGAGCTGAAAATATTTTGCTTTTATTTTCATTGATAATCAATAAGTTACAGAAGCCTCATGATTTTTTTTAATAAATTTCTTGGCTATTTCGTTTAGCGGGTTTACCTTCGCACTCCCAATTTTGGGGGTTAGCTGAGATCAAGGCTAACAAAGCATTCAGATAATTAAATAAAACAGGAATGAGACACTTAAGTTTTAAAACACAATCTGCCAACGAAACGATCGTAAAACGCGATTGGCATGTTGTTGACGCTACCAACCAAACGCTTGGCCGCATGAGCTCTAAGATAGCATCGGTACTGCGCGGAAAGAACAAAGCCTATTATACACCACACTTCGACTGCGGCGATTATGTAATTGTGATCAACTCAGGTAAAGTGGTGCTTACAGGTAACAAACTGGAAGATAAAGAATACCAGACGTATTCTATGTACCCAGGAGGCCAGAAAATAGAAATGGCTAAGGAAATGATCACCCGTCGTCCTAATCTTATGATTGAGCGCGCAGTAAAGGGTATGCTTCCTAAGAACCGTCTTGGCCGTGCGATGTACAAGAAATTGTTCGTTTATGAAGGTGCTGAGCATCCGCATAAAGCACAGAACCCAAAACCTATGCAGCCTTAATTGCCTGCATTAGCTAAAAGGAAAGCGAAAACAACTAACATTTAAAAATAAAAACCATTATAAATAAAATGGAAAAACAGAAAAACGCCGTTGGCCGCCGTAAGGAAGCTGTAGCTCGGGTATACCTGAGCAAGGGCACCGGTAACATCACGGTAAATAGCAGGGAGTATAAAGCATACTTCCCGATCATGTACCTGCAAAACCAGGTGGAATTGCCATTGAAGACTTTGGATGTGCAATCATCATTTGATATAGTAATAAATGTACAAGGCGGTGGTCCTAAAGGCCAGGCAGAAGCTATAAAGATGGCTATCTCCCGCGTGCTGTGCGAAGTGAACCCTGAATATCGTCCGGCATTGAAGAAAGAAGGCCTGATGACCCGCGACAGCCGTTCTGTTGAGCGTAAGAAATTCGGTAAAGCCAAGGCGCGCCGTAGCTTCCAGTTCTCTAAACGTTAATCGTATTGTACAATTTATTTTTTTAACCTACAAGAAATTATTCAAATGGAAGATAATAAAACATTACACCAGCAACTACTGGAAGCTGGCGTACACTTCGGCCACCTGAAGAAAAAATGGAACCCAAAGATGTTGCCATACATCTTTGCTGAGAAGAATGGTATCCATATCATAGACCTGAACAAAACGATCGACGGCCTTGATGAAGCTGCTGCAGCACTGAAATCTATC
>CAYZKL010000069.1:0-19761 GCA_964478855.1 uncultured Flavipsychrobacter sp. | reverse complement strand
CTCAAAGATCTATTCTGCATTATTCCCAGCCCCGCAAAAAAGTAAATAAAATACTATGTACTTTTTATAGGTCTATAGAGGGATAAAGGTAATACAGAAAGTAACATCATATCAAAAAACATATCCACATTTTGTGCTGCAAAATCTGATGAAAGCTTTTACTGTATTGAGTTAGGGCGCAAAAACGAGAAAGTGCCATGTACAAAAAAGCCCCGCTATGCGGGGCTTCAATTATATTTTTGGAAATTAATTCTGTGGCTTCTCCAGCAATTTGAAGAACTGGTCCAGCTGAGGCAGTATCACGATACGTGTTCTGCGGTTAGCAGCCTTGCCTTCCTTGGTCTCATTATTTGCTATCGGCATATACTCGCCACGGCCCGCAGCAGTTATGTGCGATGGTGGTACATTATAAGTGTTCTGCAGTATGCGCACTACCGAAGTGGCACGCTTGGTGCTCAGGTCCCAGTTGTCCTGCAGTACACCACGCTCAAAAGCTACATTGTCCGTATGGCCCTCTACCATGAATTCGATATCCGGGCGGCTCAGCAATACCTTGGCTACCTTGCCCAGTACTTCCTTGGCCTGGTCGGTCACATCATAGCTGCCACTCTTAAACATCAGCTTATCTGATATGTCCACATATACCACTCCCTTATCTACCTTGATGTTGATATCCTTATCATCGAGGTTGCCTATGGCGCTCTTCAGGTTGATGACCAGTGCCATATTCATAGAGTCCTTCCTGTTGATGGCAGACTGCAGGTCCTTGATGTACGCATCCTTAACGCCTATGTTATCCAGCGACTTCTTGATACTTTCTGCCTGTGTGCCTGATATTACAGACAGGTCCTTCAGTTGGCCCAGCATTTCAGAATTGTTGGTACGGGTCTGCGCCAGTTGTTCTTCCAGTGCTTTTATCCTTGCCTGTGCAGCAGCCTGCGACTCTCGGCAATCGTTATATTTTTGTTCCACCACCCGGTATGTGCTGTCTAAACGGATGTATTTGGTTTCGCTCTTTTTCAGTTTTTTGGTAGTGGTACACGATACCACCATCAGTGATGACAGGCCCAGGACTACGAAGTGCTTCAATTGCATATAATGTGATTTTTGTGATGTAGATGGTGCAAAAATATCCAACAGACTCTTAATTCTACGTTAATATGTTATTAAGCATATACAATCCCGGAATCACGCAAATACCCGCTGTCATTGAAAAAACTTTGGTTATTTTACACTACAATCTCCGCTAATGATAAGTATCCGCAACATAGTAAAGCAGTATGCAGGCCACCGGGCACTTGATGATGTAAGTATAGAGATAGAGAAGGGCAAGGTCTTTGGCCTGCTGGGCCCTAATGGTGCCGGCAAAACATCGCTGATCCGCATCATCAACCAGATCACCGCTCCCGATTCGGGCGAAATACTGTTTAACGGGCAAAAGCTGAGCCAGGTGCATGTGGAGCGGATAGGCTACCTGCCGGAAGAGCGTGGCTTGTATAAAAAAATGGAGATAGGCGAGCAGATACTGTACCTGGCACAACTGAAAGGAATGAGCAGGGACGAGGCACGCCGCCGCAGCAAGTACTGGTTTGAAAAACTGGGCATACAGGACTGGTGGCATAAGAAGATAGAAGAACTGTCGAAAGGCATGCAGCAGAAAGCGCAGTTTGTAGCTACCGTGCTGCATGAACCCGAACTGCTGATACTTGATGAACCATTCACAGGGTTTGATCCTATGAATGCGGAGATCATTAAGAACGAGATACTTGAACTGAACAGGAAAGGCGCTACCATTATATTCTCCACGCACCGCATGGAGTCGGTAGAAGAACTTTGCGATTCTATAGCACTGCTGCACCTGTCGCATAAAGTGCTGGATGGTAAGGTAAAAGACATAAGGAATACCTTCCGCAACGGTACCTATATGCTGGAGTATGAAGGCAGTAAGGTATCGATAGCGGGCAATGCGCCGTTTACTATATTATCTGAGAGCGACCTGGACGAGGGCCACCAGGTGATATTGAAAATAAATGAGGGCAGCAAGGTGAATGATGTACTCAGCTATATGCTGCCACATGCCGCCATCAACAAACTGGAAGAAGTAGTGCCCACCATGAACGAGATATTTATTCAAACTGTAAGTAAATCAAACAACTCATGAAAAAGATATTACTGATCGTACAGCGCGAATATTTTACCAGGGTAAAAAAGAAGTCATTCATCGTCATCACTATACTGGTGCCAGTCATGTTCATCGGCATGATAGCGCTGATCGCATTCCTGACCTCAAAGCAGAATGAGTTTGGCGATACTAAGAAAGTCGAGGTGATAGATGAGAGCGGGCACTTCACCGATAAGATGGTAAACGGCAAGACCATCACCTATACCTACAGCAAGGATACCTATGCGAATGCAAAGAACAAATTCATAGATGATGGTTTCGACTACCTGTTGTATATACCTGCATCACTCTCGGGCGTGCAGTTGCTGGGCGAGAAGAAGCCCGGCCTGCTTACCAGTGGCAAGATAGAGGATGAGCTTACAGGCATCATACGCATACAACGGCTGAAGGATGCGGGCATAGATACAGCCACACTTGCCAAGGCACAAAAATCGGTATCGGTCACATCTATGCAGCTTACCGAAGGTGGCGTGAAGGATGCGCACTCTATGGTTGCT
The DNA here is from genome assembly GCA_964478855.1 of uncultured Flavipsychrobacter sp. Lineage (GTDB taxonomy): Bacteria > Bacteroidota > Bacteroidia > Chitinophagales > Chitinophagaceae > Nemorincola. The sequence continues at coordinate 17,082 of CAYZKL010000069.1, read as the reverse complement.
TATGGTGTCGGCTTTTTATCTGCATTCCTTATTTACCTCGCCCTGTTCATCTATGGTACACAGGTAATGCGTGGTGTGATAGAGGAGAAAGTGAGCCGAATAGTGGAGGTCATCATATCCTCTGTCAAGCCTTTCCAACTGATGCTGGGTAAGATAATAGGTGTAGGTATGGTGGGGCTTACGCAGTTCTCATTATGGATCATTATTTCTGTGGCACTCTCTGCCGCTGCCGGTACCGCACTCATGAAGACCATGCCGGTGAATACCGAACAGGTGGCACAGATGAAACAGGGTAGCCCGGAAGCTGCCGCCGCAATGGCGCAGGCAAGTGAAGCAGGCGAAAGCGAAATGAGTTCTGTAATGCAGGATATAGCAGGCATACCTATCGTGTACACAGTAGGTTGTTTCCTGTTTTACTTCCTTTTTGGCTACCTGCTGTACAGCGCCATTTTTGCCGCAGTAGGGTCGGCCGTGGATAATGAAACGGAGACGCAGCAGTTCATGCTGCCTATAACGCTGCCGCTCATTTTCACCTTCATGCTGTCGCAGAGTTTCATCATCAATAACCCGGACAGCAACATATCCATCTGGCTGTCTATGATACCATTTACATCACCCATAGCCATGATGATACGTATCCCGTTCGGTGTGCCTGCATGGCAGCTGATACTGTCTATGGTTTTGATGGTGCTTGGTTTTATCTTTACCACGTGGGTGGCCGGCCGTATATACAGGGTGGGCATACTTATGTATGGCAAGAAGGCAAGTTACAAGGAGCTTGCAAAATGGTTCATGTATAAAGAGTAGTATAAAGAAGTAGCGCAATATGCACGCAGCAATAAAAATAGCCAGGCACCTGTTTTGTATCAGCGGCCTGTTGTTGATGAGCCTTACAGGCAGGGCACAGTACGAGGTTTCCTCGGGCTTTGACCTTACGTACCCGTTGCTGCTCAACAGCAATAACTCGCAGATCAACTATAGCCAGATCAGCTTTGGTATCAAGTTCGGTATTGCATACAAACCCATCGATATACAGTTCTTCCCTATGTTCACCGCAGCCTTTGGCAGAACCAGGCTGCCACTGAAGGAATTTGGTAAGAGTAAGAATGTGGCTACGCTCAATTTCAATTATCTGAACCTGATGATCAATGAGAACTATGTATTGACCCTGCCCACCAGCGAAGTATTTATCTATGGCGGCATCGGTGTATCGTGCCTGTTTCCGCAGGGGCCGCACATAGCGGGCCCCGGTGGCGGCGCCATGAGAATGACCATTGATTCTTCGGCAAATGTGAATAAAGCATTCCCTGCTATGAACCTGGGATTTGAATACAACTATGGCGCATCAACAGGCAAAGACCTGTACCTGACCATGGGCCTCAACTTCCAGTACATCCTCCTGCTGGATCAGCGGAACACTTACTACATAACAGTAAGAGAGCCCGGCCTGGTGGTGAACAAGTACACCACAAGCCTTACCGGCAGTGTCATCAGCCCCGGTTTTTACCTGGCCATACACTACATGCTCAAGGGTAAGAAAAGCGGCATGTATATGAAATGAGTTACTGAAAGCCCAGTTTTTTCAAAGCCTCAGCGACTTCTTTTTCGGTTTTGTACCGGGCCTTTGATGGCTTGCCGTTCAATGTTCCTTCAAAGCCGCTTTCAAGTTGCTTATTCACTTCCTCAAGCTTTCTGAGCCTGCCCGGGAATGTTTTGGTGAATGTGTTATCGTAAACTTTTACCGTGTATGATACGCCTGTACCCTGCTTATCTTTTTGATCACTGGCAGCGAGCACCACAAGTTCTTTTTTGCTGTCCGTATCAGCGTTCGCAAAAAACGTAGCCACTATACGTGCAGGCCATTCGCCATTGCTGAAGGTATCGATCAGCACTCTTTTGTAGGTGTCTGTGCCGGTAGGCATAAATGCATATGCCAACATGCGCTTACATTCTTTGGATGGAGCATCCTCGATTTCCAAAGTATACTTCTGGCTATAGAAAGCGATCATCGCTTTGTCGGTTGTCCACTCTTTAAATTCAAATGCTTTAGCGGCAAGTTCGTCACTGATCTCTGAGTATATCGGCCGGCACCTCACCGCAAACTGTACCTTAGGCTCACCGGGTATACGCTTGACTATCTGGCCAGGGTTGAAAACTGTTTGCACCACAGACTTAGGGCTTGAGTAATATTCATCAGTATTGTTTTCAAGGCACTTTTTTATGCGCATGTCCCAGAGCTCCTGCATCTCCTTTATCAGGCTGTGGTTGGATTCGCCATCATAACTGTCCTGCGTCTTATGGTATTTGGTTATAGTCTTTTCATAAATGTCATCGATCTCCTTACTATAGTCTTTGATACTGTAATCCCTGCTACTGAGCTCCATACGCATCTTGTTGGCATAGGTGAGCGCAATGTCATAATGTTCCTGTTCATGATTCAGGTAGAAATAAGTATGCAACTTGCCTACATTTTCCTTAACCCATGCAGCACTCTGAAAAGCACACTTCACATGGAATTTGAACGTGAGCCTGCCACCCGGATGTTCTTCGGCACTGTCTGTAGTTAAATAAATAGATGGTCGTACAGCTGCCCCGGCCCTGGGATCCTCATTCTTATCGGGTTTTCCCAGGAAGTCGTCCCATACTAACGTACGGTAATTAAGGATCTTTCCTTCGGGTGCGATCCATTCGGATTGAGCGGTGGCAGTTTGCGTTATTCCAATTAAAAAGAATACTGCCAGATAGAATTTACAATACATAACAAGTATCGATTAAAAGAACAGGAACTTCTTTTTCTTCTTCACCACTTTCACGGTATTCATGCGTATATCCTTTTTAGGACGGTCATTGCCGTCACGTGGTTCAGCAGCTATTTTCTCTACAATGTCCATACCTTCCAGCACCTCTCCAAATACGGTATAGTTGCCATCAAGGTGGGGAGTGCCACCAAGGGTCTTGTATATTTCCTTTTGCTCGGCAGTATAGGTGCGGCCGGTGCGCTTGCCTATATTGTCCAGTTCCTCGGGAGTATACTTTTTGCCGGTAACTATGTAGAACTGGCATGCGGAGCCTGCTTTGTCAGGATTGTTATCACGGGCCACACCAAGTGCGCCGTATTTATGAATGGCCGCATCATTGATCTCGGCCGGTATGGTGTAGCTTAGGCCGCCATCGCCCAGCATCTGGTTTGGCTTTGCGTGCTTAGACTGAGGATCTCCGCCCTGTATCACAAACTGCGGGATACAACGGTGGAACAGGGTGCTGTCGTAACCATGCTCTTTGGCCACCTTTATCATGTTCGCTGTGTTCTTAGGGGTGTTGTTGTACAGCATTACCGTGATGGTGCCATAGTCGGTCTCTATCTTTACTTTGTTCTTTTGTGCCAGTGCATTTACAGACATTGCTGCTATTGCGAAAACGGTGATGATGAATTTCCTGCTCATTGTTTTAAGTTAGTTATGATATATAATAGTTTATTTCGTTATTTTTTCTCCTGGCAAAGTTCTATCAGAACGCCATTGGTGGTTTTAGGATGGAGGAAGCAAACCAGCTTATTGTCGGCCCCGTTCTTTGGTTGTTCATTCAGCAGCTCAAACCCGAGTGCTGACAGCCTGCGCATCTCTGCCTCTATATTCTCTACCTCAAAAGCGATATGATGTATGCCTTCTCCCTTTTTATTGATGAATTTTGAGATGGGGCTGTTCTCACTGGTCGCCTCCAGCAATTCTATTTTTGCATCACCCGTCATAAAGAAGGCGGTATTCACGTTTTCGGACGTAACTTCCTCAGTCTTATAGCATGGTGTATTCAATAATTGTTCAAATAATGGTATTGAAGCGGTCAATTCCTTGACCGCGATACCAAGGTGTTCTATTTTAAGCATGATGATATAGTTTTTACCAATGGGATTATATAAACCTACGATTACCTAAGCCGCCGAAAATAGCACTTTTGACGTACTTTTGTACAAAATGTGCCGGAAAAGGCTAATGTATGGAATTGAAATTACCAATATATCTTGACAATAATGCCACCACACCGATGGATCCGCGTGTGCTGGAAGCAATGTTGCCGTATTTCGTTGAAAAATTCGGGAATTCAGCAAGCCGTAACCACTCATTTGGCTGGGTAGCTGAAGAAGCTGTTGACTATGCGCGCGAACAAGTGGCCAAACTGATCAACGCAGACCCTAAAGAGATCATATTCACATCAGGTGCTACGGAAGCAGATAACCTGGCACTGAAAGGTGTATTTGAAATGTATGCTTCCAAAGGCGATCATATCATTACCTGCACCACTGAGCACAAAGCTGTACTGGATTCATGTAAGCATATAGAAAAACAAGGCGGACAGGTAACTTACCTGGAAGTTCAGCCTGATGGCCTTATAGACCTGCAGCAGCTGGAAAACGCTATAACTGATAAGACGATCCTTATTGCTATCATGTATGGCAATAACGAAATAGGCGTGATACAGCCAATACGTGAAATAAGCAAAATAGCCCGCAAGCATGGTGTACTGTTATTTACAGATGCTACCCAGGCTGTGGGCAAGATACCTGTGGATGTGAATGCTGATGGTATAGACCTGATGGCGTTCAGCGCGCATAAAATGTACGGCCCTAAGGGTGTAGGTGCTTTGTATGTACGTAGGAAGAACCCGCGTGTGAAAGTTACCTCCCAGATGGATGGTGGCGGCCATGAGCGTGGAATGCGCAGCGGTACACTGAATGTGCCGGGTATAGTGGGCCTTGGTAAGGCGTGCGAACTGTGCATGAATGAAATGGAAAGCGAAGCACTGCGCCTGAGCAAGATGCGCGACCGCCTGGAAACCGCACTTATGGAACTGGAGGAAGCGTATGTGAATGGTAACCGCGATCACCGCCTGCCACACACTGCAAATATTTCGTTTAAGTATGTGGAAGGTGAGGGCCTGATGATGGGCTTCAATAAAAATATTGCACTATCGAGCGGATCTGCGTGTACATCTGCATCGCTGGAACCATCTTATGTACTGAAGGCGCTGGGCCTGGGCGATGATCTCGCACATAGCTCACTGCGTTTCGGACTGGGACGTTTCACAACTGATGAACAGATAGATTTTACCATCAATGCGGTTAAAACAACTGTATTGAAACTGAGGGATATGAGCCCGCTGTGGGAAATGTATAAAGAAGGTGTAGATATCAATGCGATAGAGTGGGCGCATCATTAATTTCCACTCACTCTAACTAACAAACTTAAAAATACTAAAATGGCATATTCAGAAAAAGTTATTGATCATTACGCTAACCCTAAGAACGTTGGTACATTAGATAAAGCGAAGACCAATGTAGGCACAGGCCTTGTTGGTGCTCCGGAGTGTGGCGACGTTATGCGCCTGCAGATAGAAGTGGATGAAGTAAGTGGCCTTATCAGCGACGCTAAATTCAAAACCTTCGGCTGTGGTTCTGCTATCGCTTCTTCATCATTGGCTACAGAATGGCTGAAAGGCAAAACTGTAGACCAGGCACTGTCTATTGACAATATGGATATAGTTGAAGAACTGAACCTGCCACCGGTTAAGATACATTGCTCGGTGCTTGCTGAAGATGCTATCAAGGCAGCGATCAACGACTATCGTGTAAAGAATGGTTTACCGGAACTGGTAGCTGAGAAGAAAGCTCATTAATAAGCGTGTAGTACGGCAGGTGATGTAAAAATTGCCGGCCAAAAAATAACAGGAAATGATCTACGTAAGTGATAAAGCGAAGGAAAAAGTAACAAAGCTCAAGCTGGATTCCGGCCTGGGTGATGACTACTTTCTTCGTGTAAGTGTGATAGGAGGCGGTTGTTCAGGATTATCGTACAAGCTGGACTTTGATAATGAAGCGCAACCCAAGGACCAGGTATTTGAAGACCAGGGCGTAAAGGTTGTAACCGACCTCAAGAGTTTCTTATATCTCTGCGACACCACCCTCGATTTCTCCGACGGGCTGAATGGCAAAGGATTTCACTTCAGTAATCCTAATGCGAGCCGCAGTTGTGGTTGCGGGGAAAGCTTCGCTGTTTAATAAGCATCTTATAATGTGTTAACAAAGGCTACCTAAGGTAGCCTTTGTTATTATCTTCGCATAACATAATTGCTATAATGAAAGCGATAATTATTGCATTGTTATTTATAGTCACCCCAATCAAATACTGCCTTTCTCAAGAAACAAAAGAGAGTTTTTTGAATAATGTATGTTCTAAAATTATAGGACATAGAGGCTGCTACTACCTTAATCCGGAAATTGACGAAATAGACTACACTGCATATATTAAAGAATGCGAGAACATTGTGCCAAGGTTAGTTTTGTTGGATATCATAGATAACATTCCTAGAGAGAAGAACTATGAAGAATGGGACTGCAGCAAACTCACCAATGTGGTGTGTGTGTATGATTCGACAAAAAGCAAAATAAAGGAGAATGGAGAAAAAGTATATTATTTCGAAAAACCAATTTTCAATAAAACTAGGACATATGCTATAATGTTCGTGACATTAACTACAACTAACCATGGATCTCATTGGTTGTATGTTTTTGAAAAAAAGAAAAGATATTGGAAAAAAGTTTCTAAAATTTTCTTGTGGATCGCATAGTGGATCTTCGCTTTTAGGTATAAGCCTGCTGCCAGATTTTGGATACACTCCTTGTTATTATACAGAACGTATATATCCAATAGCTGCCGGATTTTTCTTACCTTGCCTTTATGTTTTCGAAGTTATTTAACTGGAAAAAAACGGGAAAAGAACCTGCCGGAGACCTGATCAACCCGGGCAATGCTGACTGGGCTTTTCTTGGTGCGGACATGCATTCTCACTTTATACCGGGCATAGATGATGGTGCTAAAACCATAGAAGATAGCCTGACACTGCTGCGTGCCATGAAGGACATGGGATATAATACTATCATCACCACTCCCCATGTTATGATCGATTATTATCCTAATACTACGGCGATCATACAAAATGGCCTGGCACTGGTGCAAAATGCAGTTAAGGAACATAATATAGATATTAAAGTAAGGGCTGCAGCAGAGTATTACATTGATGAATACTTTATAAAACTGCTGGAAACGGAACCGCTACTCCCGATACGCGATAATGAGGTGCTTGTAGAATTCTCGATGCTATACGAACCCCCAATGTTGTTCGAGGTGATCTTTAAAATGCAGAGCGCAGGCTACCGTCCTATCATTGCCCACCCCGAGCGATACCTGTTCTTCCATAAGAATTTCAGGAAATATAATGAGTTGAGAGATAAAGGATGCAGGTTGCAACTGAACCTGCTGGCACTTACCGGCTACTATGGGAAGAACATAAAGATGGTTGCCGATGAGTTATTATCAAAGGGGCTATATGATTATTGCGGCTCAGATATGCATCACGAAAAGCATGCAGCCGCATTAAAAACGATGGCAACGACGAAATATCACGGCCTTCTCGTTAACTATCCGTTTTTAAATTCAAAATTATGCTCATAAAACTTTGATTAAAACAAAGGGTAGAGTACATTTGCGCACAACTTTTCGGGGAGATATTACCATATTATCCTTTCGGTAATATTTTTTTTAATAGATTATATTTATAATATAGATGGCGCAATCTTTTCATATTGGTGTTATAGGCCTGGGTTACGTAGGCTTACCTCTTGCAGTAGAGTTTAGTAAATATTACCCGGTCACCGGTTTTGATATTAATAAAACACGGATAAAAGCGCTGCAAAACGGCACAGATACTACCCTTGAAATAGAAGAAGAACTGCTGAATACCGTAAGTCTGAAGGAAAACCCTAATGGTAATAAAGGATTATACTGCTCCAATCAACTGGAAGACCTGCGTAAGTGCAATGTTTATATTATTACAGTACCTACACCCGTAGATAAAAATAACCGTCCTGATCTTACTCCATTATATAAGGCTAGTGAAACGACCGGCAGCGTATTGAAGAAAGGAGATATTGTAATTTATGAGTCCACAGTATATCCCGGTGTAACAGAGGATGAGTGTGTACCCGTCCTGGAAAAAATATCGGGACTGACCTTTAATGTTGACTTCTTTTGTGGCTATTCACCTGAAAGGATAAACCCGGGAGACAAGCTGCATACGGTATCGAAGATAAAAAAGATAACAGCAGGCTCAACGCCTGAAATAGCCACAGTGATAGATGACCTTTACAGGTCCATCATCACGGCAGGCACACATAAAGCGGCAAGCATAAAGGTAGCAGAAGCTGCCAAGGTGATAGAAAACTCTCAGCGCGATATCAACATTGCATTTGTGAATGAACTGGCCAAGATATTCAACCGGCTGGGTATAGATACCAACCAGGTGCTTGAGGCATCAGCAACCAAGTGGAACTTCTTGCCCTTCAAGCCGGGGCTGGTAGGCGGTCATTGTATAGGCGTGGATCCGTATTACCTTGCCCAAAAGGCACAGGAAGTAGGTTACCACCCGGAAATAATACTGGCAGGACGCAGGCTGAATGATGGCATGGGGATATATATAGCGGGTGAAATAGTGAAACTGATGATCAGGAACGACATCACAGTAAAGGGTGCTAACGTACTGCTGCTGGGTATCACGTTTAAGGAGAACTGCCCGGATGTAAGAAATACCAAGGTCATAGATATAGTACGCGAACTGCTATCCTACGAGATCAAACTGACCATATGCGATCCATGGGCCAAAACAGAAGACGTGGCACATGAATATGGTATCAACATCATTAATGAACTGCCTGCAAATACTACTTATGACTCTATGGTGCTTGCAGTGGCTCATAAAGACTTTATAGAGGTAGACTGGACAAAGCATGTAAAGCCCGGAGGGATCATCTATGATGTAAAGGGTTGCCTGGACACGGCAATGGTGACGGCAAGGCTATAAGTATGTATTTTTGAAGCGAATCAGCCGATCTTGCCAGTCAGCAATAAAAATCATATCCGCTCATGAGCAGTATACGCAACAGAAACTTATTCTTATTGCTTTGTGCTGCTGCAGTTGTCTTCATTGCAATATCTGTGTTGCTGCAATTGCCTGCCAACTATGAACGGGCAGGTTTCATTTTTGAAGATGCTGTTTCATACCGTGAAGCCGGCAGGGCATTATACAAAGAATCATTTTCCGCTCATCCCGTACGAACTTTTGGGTACCCATTACTGATAGGTATACCATACCTGTTTGGCGCAGCTACCGATGCCGCTATCCTTCAATTTTCTGTGGTCATAAATATTCTTGCATGGTTAGGCTCTGTGCTGCTTATGTACCTGATAGCGAGCAAGCTAACCACCAGTAAGTATGCTATAGCAGCCGCAGGGCTGTTCATCTGTACCATCACTAATATACCGATGCTGTATCAGTCGATGACAGAAACGGTGTTCATATTTACGATACTGGCATTCCTGTACTACCTGCTGCGCTACCTCTATGAAAACAGTTCGGGTGCATTACTGACCGCATTATTCTTTATTTGCTTTTCTGTAACGGTACGGCCTATAAGTTTGTATTTCTCCGTAGCTGTATTTCTTTTTTCAGTTATCCTTTTCGTTGCCAGAAAGCAGTACCGATCTATAGGTATAGCTGTACTTATCTATGCCATAACTATAGGCACACAACTGCTGATAATGCAGCAGACCTATATACAGAACTATACGGTATATAGCTATGTACTGAATAAGGCAGACTACATGAAGAGTGACAAACAAATGAGCTTTGCAGACTTCAGTAATGCCCGTGATGCACGGATAGACTCATTGGTAAGGGCGGAAATAAAAGACCCCAATGACCTGAAACAATACTGGCCTGTAGCAGATAAGTACTATGCCCTATCTATAAAGCAGAGTATAGCGGATAATAAAAAGAACATACTAGTGACCTTGCTGAACAATATGCGCGATAACAGTACTAAAGGATCCAACACGATACAGGTACTGGCGAATGAGCAAAATAAGGGGGGATTTGAAACAGCTAAAAAATTGCTGCATCATGTAACCCTGTGGCAAAATAAACTATTCAGCCTGTTGGCGCTGGTAACTCCCGTATTGATACTACTTATAGCATTAAGAAGAAAGACAGGAGGCCCGCAGTTGAAGTTCATTATAGCAATTACTGTGATGCTTTTGTATTATTTTTTTACTTCCGGCATCTCCTATTGGCAAGGCGACAGGTTCAGCCAGGTGTGGTACCCTGGTTTAATTGTTATACTTATTTATCTTGCAAAATATGCCGGTGGTACTATAATTGCAGGTAAACAACAAACAAGTAATTAATCATACTATCAATATAACTGTAATAGCTGATGTTATTCAATTCATTTAAGTTCTTACTGTTCTTCCCGATAGTTACTGTTTTGTATTTCCTGTTGCCCCACAAATACAGGTGGCTCCTTTTGGTTATTGCCAGTTGTATCTTTTATATGGACTTCATGCCCGTATATATCCTTATTATTTTTTTCACCATTTGCATAGACTACGTAGCGGGTATTCTTATAGAGAATGCGGAGGGTAAGCGGCGGCGGGCACTGCTGATGCTCAGCATATTTGTAAACGTGGGTATCCTGTGCGTCTTTAAGTATTACAACTTCTTCATAGAGAATATACAGCAACTACTGAACTGGGGTTCTTTTAGTGCACACCTCCCGACCCTTAAAATACTACTGCCGATAGGATTGTCATTCCACACGTTCCAGGCAATGAGCTATACAATAGAGGTGTACCGGGGCAACCAGAAAGCTGAGCGGCACTTCGGTATTTATTCATTATATGTATTATTTTACCCACAATTGGTGGCAGGGCCAATAGAACGTCCCCAGAATCTGCTGCACCAGTTTTACGAAAAGCACAAGCCGGAGTACGATAATATTGCGATAGGGTTGCGACTAATGCTGTGGGGAATGATCAAAAAAGTGATCGTTGCAGACAGGCTGGCAGTTGCAACTGATGCCATATTCGATCATCCTACAGCGTACTCAGGCACAGCATTGGCTTTAGGAGCCATATTCTTTGCATTCCAGATATACTGTGATTTCTCCGGGTATTCAGATATTGCCATAGGTGCGGCAAGGGTAATGGGGTTTAAGTTAATGACCAATTTCAATACGCCTTATTTTTCAAGAAGCATTTCGGAGTTTTGGAAGCGGTGGCATATCTCACTTTCTACCTGGTTCAAGGATTATCTATACATACCATTAGGTGGGAACAAGGTGAAAGTATCCCGTTTGTACTTCAACCTGTTCGTCGTTTTCCTGGTCAGCGGTTTCTGGCATGGGGCTAACTGGACCTATATATGCTGGGGAGCATTGCATGGATTCTACCTGTGTTTTGCATTGGCCACACAAAATTTCAGGACAAAACTGAGCAAAAAGAGCGGGCTGTCAGACGTATACTGGCTGAATACTTTGGTGAATGTCAGTACCACCTTTGTGCTGGTGGTCATTGCGTGGATATTTTTCAGAGCCAATAGCATGGGTGATGCGCTCTATATAGTACAAAAGCTAGGTGCAATACCTGCCGAACTGGCCCGGGTGATCAGCGAAAAAAGAATCTACTTCCTCAATCTGCCGGGTATTTATAATACACTTATTCCCTGCGTCTGTGTCATCCTGTTCCTGGAAATAGCCCAGTATATACACCTTAAATTCAATTTTAAAGAAACATTCAGCAGCAAACCGGCAATATTTCGCTGGACACTATATTATGGCGGATTCCTGGCACTCATCTATTTTGGTGTGTATGAGCATAAACAATTCATTTATTTTCAGTTTTAACCATGAAGAAGATATATTTTAAATTGTTTTTGGCTTGTCTCCCGGTAATACTGCTGTGTGCTATATACCTTATAAATGATCCATTCCAGGTATTATATGCACATGATAGTTACTTCCCGAAAGATGGGGTGCAATATGTGGGGGTAAACAAAGACTATACAAGTACAGAGAATCTCATTCGTAAATACCCACAATACCATTATGATTCCTACATTTTTGGCAGCTCAAGATCCATGTATTATCATACAGCGGAGTGGAGCAAGCATATAGGATCGGAGCAATGTTATCACTTTGACGCATATGCTGAAAGCCTCTATGGTATAGAACGCAAATTCCAGTTTTTATATGATCGTGGTATAAAAATCAATAACGCATTGATCATCCTGGATATGGAAGCCTGCGAGGTTGTGGCAGATAAGAACTACAGTAAGAAAAAGCATCCTAAACTGACAGGTCAAAACCCCATTGCTTTCCAGCTACGTTGCATGCAAAAGTACTTTGAAGCGACCTTTCTTTCCCAGTATATAACCTTCCTGGTGACCAGGAAAGTGGAATCCGGTATGTATAATACATTGCTCAATGAGATAAGTACACACTATGATGAGATAACCAATGAACTGACCTACCCGGTATTAGAAAACGCAATAGCGAGTAACAGGGATTCTTTTTATGCAGCGAGGCAGAAAATATTTTACAAACAATCTGAGAAAGAAGTTATCAGGAGGGAAACGCTGGGGCCAAAACAAATTGAATTATTTAAAAATATAAAGCGCATTCTTGATCTTAACAACACTTCATACAGAATCGTAATCAGCCCGCTGTATAACCAAATAAAGGCAAATCCTAAAGACATACAAAAATTATATGATATATTTGATAAGAAGTATGTATATGATTTCTCAGGAAAAAATGAAATAACAAGTAATAAGTATAATTATTATGAAAGTTCTCACTACCGACCTGCTGTTGCTAACATAGTAATGGATAGCATATATAAGAGTGCAGGAAAGTGAGTATAATAAATTAATAATAATGTGGAGTTGCCCAATTTAAAGCATGAATGACAAAGCCGCCTGTATCGGCGGTTTTAATTTTAGCTTATTTTAAACTACTTTTGTTCAAATTTGTTTATAAAATGCAAATACCGTCCGGACTAACCTTTTACAGATTTGGTCTCTTAATTCTTTTTGTCGCGTTCATATCTGCCAGCTCCTGTGTATCTACTAAGAAGGTGGTCTATTTTAATGACCTGCCTGATACTATACCATCCCAGATCATTATGGGACCTGCAGCAGTATATGAAGACCCGAAGATACAGGCCAATGATAACCTGGCGGTTACTATACAGACACTGGCTACCGACGGTAACCTGGGCGATATAAATACCCCCGTTTCGTCAAACTCATCAGGTACTTTCAGCGCCCTGAATGGTTTCCTGGTGGATAAAAACGGTTATATTGAACTTAAACTTATAGGATTTGTAAAAGTAGCCGGTCTTACAACCACAGAAGCAAGAGAACTTATCAAGCAAAAAGCTAAAGAATTTTTTAAGGATCCTGTAGTGAATGTGCGGATAGCGAATTTTAATATAACTGTTTTGGGAGATGTGAATCGCCCGGGTGCTATAAATGTACCTACCGAAAAAATGAGCATCATAGATGCTATCGCTTTGTCAGGAGACCTCTCACTGACTGCAAGAAGAGATAATATACTACTGACAAGGATAGAAGATAACCAGGTGAAGCATGTACGTATAGACCTGCGCTCCAGCAGCATATTCAGTTCTCCATATTTTTATCTGAAACAGAATGACAAGATATACGTAGAGCCAAACAGAAGTAAGGTACAAAGCAGTGATAACTCATTCGTCCGGAACCTGGGTATCATTTCATCCATTGTTTCTATAGCATCATTAGGCCTGCTATTAAGGAACTCAACAAAATAAAACACGGGTTAATGGAAAATAGTCATCCAACTATGCCTGGTGATAAGGCAAGGCAGGAAGAAGGGAATAAGTTCAATTTGAAATGGCTGTTATCTACCGTTTTAGGTATCTGGCCATGGTTATTGGGTAGTATCATTATTGCGCTGATCGTAGGTAACCTGTACCTCAGGTACACTACTCCGATCTATAGTGCTTATGCTGAGTTGCTCATCATGGACTCTAAAAAAGGGAGCTCGTCGACAGGTGATGATATATTGCAGATACTGAAGCTGGACAATAACAAGATCAATATTGAAAATGAAATAGAAATACTTAGGAGCCGTACTACAATAAAGAAGGTAGTACAGGAACTAAAGCTGAATATAGATTATACGATATCGGGCAGGTTTAAAGTTTCGACCGTATATGGTGCTGCACGTCCTTTTGAAGTTGAATTCCTTGATAGTGTTACAGATTACCTGACCGTTAAGATAACTGTGATCAATAAAGAAAGCTTTAAACTGAAGAACTATGATGGCAAGGTAACAACGCACAACTGGGGAGACACTATAAATACTGCAATAGGCAGAGCCGTAGTAGTAAAGACCCCACAATTCTACCTTGCACCGTTTGAATATTCTGTAAATGTCTGCCCGATATTTGATGCTGCAATTAACTATGTAGGCCGTGTTTACATTAGTCCGCCTGCAAAGAATGTCAGCTATATGACCTTGTCTATGAACGACATTGTACCCGAGCGTGCGGTAGATATCATCAATACACTGATGAACATCTATATCAGATCGAATATAGATAACCGCAACAGGATATCAGACAGCACGATACGCTTCATCAATGAGCGTATTGACAGTATCTTTAAAGAGCTGTCCACAGTAGAAGGTAACATTGAGGACTTTAAGAAGAAGAACAAGATCGCAGACATACCCAAACAAGCGGATAAACTTTTAACCTCTGAAACTGATATCCTGCAAAGGCTGAGTGTAAAAGAGTCCCAGTTCATGCTGCTGGACGGAATAACTAACAACCTGCAAAAGACTGACCAGAAGCTTATTATCCTGCCTGAGTCACTATTGGAGAATTCAGGTTTATCGGACCTGATGAGTAAGTTCAATTCTTTGCAGACCGCAATTGATAACAGCCTTATATCCAACACTCCGAAGAATCCTGTTGTTAAAACACTGATCAAACAAAAGGAAGACGTAAGGCAGAACCTGCTTTATACATTATCCTCGACCAAGCACGAGATACAGCTGGAAATAGAGAAGATCAAAAGAGAACTGGGTGCTTTAGATTACCGGATAGGCGAAGTGCCGACTCTCGAAAAAAGGTTCATCGAGTTTTCCCGCAGGCAGGTGATCAAGCAGGATATCTATATTTTCCTGTTGAAAAAACGTGAAGAAACAGCGATACAGAAAGCCGCCACCGTAGCAGATGCAAGCATCATTGACCCTGCGTTATCAACAGGCCAAACGCAGCCAAACCGTCCGAGGGTATTGATGCTGTCCCTGCTGATAGGCCTGGCAATACCATTCAGTATCATCATTCTGCGTCGCAGCCTGAATATCAAGATCATCAGTAAGACAGATATTACCAGGGCTACCAGCATACCAATAATAGGGGAGATAGGTAATAACCCTGATGGAGAAAGCATAGCGGTGACCAAGAACAGCAGAACTATTATATCTGAGCAGTTCCGTGCATTGCGTACCAACCTGCAATACCTGCTGATAGACAAAAATTCGAAAGTGCTGATGATCACATCGAGCATGAGTGGTGAGGGTAAGTCGTTCATAGCAGTAAACCTGTCTATAACGCTTGCAATGTCAGGCAAGAAGGTAGTGCTGATGGAACTTGACCTTAGAAAGCCGAGGATATCGAAGATGCTGAACCTGGATAACAGTACCGGTTTCTCGAACTACGTGATCGGTAAGGCCGAGTATAAAGATATTATCGTTCCATCGGGTGTAGAACCAAACCTGTACATATTGCCGTCAGGGCCTATTCCGCCTAACCCATCGGAGCTGATACTGTCGCCTAATACTGAAGAACTGTTCACTCGCCTGAGAGCCGAATTTGACTATATAATAATGGATACGTCGCCTGTGGGGCTGGTAACAGATGCACAGTTGCTGCACCACTATACCGACAACGCACTATACATAGTACGCCAGGGACATACATACAAGCAACAGCTGAACATACCTAATGAACTATATGTTACCGGCAAGATACCAAAGCTGAGCATCATCATCAATGATGTAATTGCCAACAGAGGTTTTGCATATGGATATGGTTATGAAGAAGGCGGCGATGGATATGGCTACGGTTATGGATATGGTTACGGCTATGGTTATGGCTCTTACGGAAACGGATACTATGCCGACAGCAAATCAAAAAGCAAGAAAGGCTTTTTCAGGTCAAGAAAGAAAGACTCCTAATATTAGTGCATATTAAAAGCAGGTGATCCATGACTGATATAGCTGAAGATAATGATGCGGAAAAATGGGATATTAATATAACTCCCGGGGGCGGTGCCCTGTCCGTAAATATTAGAGAGCTATGGCACTATAAGGATCTGCTGATGATGTTTGTGAAAAAGGATGTCATCACTGTATACAAGCAAACGATACTGGGGCCAATCTGGTTTTTGATACAGCCGCTGCTGACCACATTGGTATTTGTACTGGTGTTTGGCAACATAGCTAAAATAGGTACCGACGGGGTGCCGCAGGTGCTCTTTTATCTCGGTAGTATCACGATGTGGAACTACTTTGCAGAGACACTTAACATTACTTCAAAGACATTTACTGATAACGCATCGATATTTGGTAAGGTGTATTTCCCAAGGCTGATACTGCCATTGTCTAAGGTTGTATCGGGGCTGTTGAAGTTTTTGATACAGTTCGGGTTGTTCCTTATAGTATGGTTTTACTACCTGCTGGTAAAGAAGTCGATAGCGCCTAATATCTATATACTGCTTGTGCCGGTGTTGTTGCTTATCATGGCCGCACTGAGCCTGGGCTTTGGCCTGCTCATTACCTCGATGACCACCAAGTATAGGGACCTTGCTTTCCTGATCGCCTTTGGTGTTCAGTTGCTGATGTACGCTACACCGGTTATTTACCCGGTATCGCAGATAAAGCACCACCAGGTATGGTTGTGGTTAAATCCGCTGACATCATTGTTCGAAACATTTAAGTATGCATTTTTCAGTAGCGGTGGAATATTAAGTCCGCAATGGTTATTGTATAGTGCATCATTTACTATAGTATTATTAATAGCAGGGGTAATTGTTTTCAATAAAGTAGAGAAACGATTTATTGATACAGTATAATGAGTAAAGGGGTAG
>CAYZKL010000068.1:14942-19880 GCA_964478855.1 uncultured Flavipsychrobacter sp. | reverse complement strand
TGGTGGCGAAGCCACAGACAGCCGTAACAGGTACAACGCGCTGAACCAGCAGGATAAACAATCAGTCATCAAATTCCTGGAAAGCCTGTAATATATGGACCGTAAGACTTTCATAAAGACAGGATGTATAGCCTGCACCAGCATGACACTGATGACCGCACTCATTCAGAGTTGCGTATCTGTAAAATATGCGAATGGTAAACTGGTACAGGATGGGATAACGATACCTGTTGAGGATTTTGAGCACAGCAAGAAGGGACACAGGTCATACGTGATCGTAAGGCATGAGGATCTGCAATTCCCTATCTGCGTGTATCGCCTTGATGACAACAATTACAGTGCATTGCTCATGCGTTGTAGCCACCAGGGAGCCGAGCTGACGGTATCCGGAGATATGCTCACCTGCGCCGCTCATGGCAGTGAGTTTGATAAAACGGGCAAGGTGATACAATCTCCTGCGTCCGAAAACCTTCGCTCATTCCCTGTATCCGTAACAGACAACCAAATATTCATTGACCTACGCAAACAAGCATAATGTATAAGCTATTATTAAGTCTGCTAACCTGTCTTATTGTTCAGACATCTATGGCCCAGGTAGACAGCAGCCTGTTCAAACGCAGACCCAAAGACACTACCGGCACACTGCTGAATATGGATGCGGTATACAACCGTCCCTTCCTGTCTGTGGCGAAACTGCCCGTAGCACTCGGCGGCTATGTAGAGGCAAACTGGCAACACCTGGGAACTAACGGCATCAGCGAAGGTCACCAGTTCCAGATGCGGAGGCTCACGCTGTTCGTGGCATCCAGCATCTCCAAGCGCATAAAATTCCTGTCGGAAATAGAATTTGAAGATGGCACCAAGGAGATCAATATAGAGTTTGCTGCTGTGGACATGGAACTGCATCCATTGTTCAATGTGCGGGGCGGTATAGTGATGAACCCCATAGGCGCATTTAACCAGAACCATGACGGACCAAAATGGGAGTTTATAGACAGACCGATATCTGCCACGCAAATGCTGCCCGCCACATGGAGCAATGTGGGCTTTGGTGTATATGGCAAGAAGTATAAGAAGAGCTGGGTGGTAGCCTACGAGGCCTACCTTACCAACGGATTCAGTGATAAGATCATAGACAATGCAGACGGCAGAACATCGTTGCCCGCAGCAAAACAGAACAGGGACCGGTTTGAAGAAAGCTTTAACGGCATACCATTGGTTACTGCAAAAGCCGCAGTGCGCAATAGTAAGATCGCAGAACTGGGTATATCATACATGGGTGGTGTGTATAACAAATTTGCAGATGATGGTATGACCTTGGATAAGAAACGCCGAACCGACGTTATTGCCATAGATCTGAATAGCACGATACCAAGGCTAAAGACATACATTAATGCAGAATGGGCTTGGGTAAAGGTGGATGTACCAGCTACCTATACCCAGCAATATGGCAATAGGCAGCAAGGCGGATTTATAGATATAGTTCAGCCTGTATTACGCAAACCCATTTTCGGCTTCGACAAATCTGTGATCAATGTATCGTGCAGGCTGGAGTATGTGGACTGGAATGTAGGAACATTTGAATCGACCGGGGGCAACATTGCAGATCATGTATATGGTATCACCCCGGCTATAAGCTGGCGCCCTACATCGCAGACCGTAGTGCGTATCAATTATAAGTATAACCGCCAGTCTGATCTGCTGGGCAACCCTGCAAGCAATACAGGTGGTTTGCAGGCCGGATTCTCTACTTATTTCTAGGCATAGGTGATGCAAACAGAGCTCCGGCTGAAAACGGCTAATAATTTCTTATAATAAAATAAAACAACTGATATATTTTATTAGATTTGAAGGGCATAGATAACTCAATGAAAGTAGTTATCCGGGATAATTTTCAAATCAGAATACATCAGCAATGAACAAACCTAAATTCAAGATTCTCTCTATTGACGGAGGAGGAATTAGAGGTATCATACCTTGTGTGATCTTAAAATTTATAGAAGAGACTACTGCACAGCCGATCTCTAGCATGTTCAATATCATTACCGGGACTTCTACCGGAGGTATTATAGCCATGGGGCTGACCTTACCTGATGAGTATGGGCAGAACAAGTTCAGCGCCGAAAAAATGCTGGGACTGTACATGGACAATGGCGAGAAAATATTCCCGCCCCGTCATAAGGATATACTAAGCAGAATATCCGGCGCACTGTTTGATAAACCATATGATAGTTCAGGAATAGAAGGATTACTGAATGACTACTTTGGCGATAGCAAACTAAAGGATGCACTGACCAACCTGCTGGTAACTACCTACGAGATAGGTAAGGGCAGGCCGTTCTACTTCTCATCACGCCTGGCACAGACAGATGAGCGTGAAAACATATTGTACCGGGAAGTAGCCCGCTCTACATCAGCCGCACCTACATACTTTAAACCATCGGTAGTGCCGGCAGAGAGTGGTGATTATACATTTGTAGATGGTGGCATATTCGCCAACAATCCGGCCATACTGGCTTATTGTGAGGCCAAAGAACTATGGAAGGCGAAGAGAGCACCAATAATTGAGAAAGCACGGGCAGATAGTAAAGGTTTTGATGCAGTGGTAACAGCCGATGATACCGACTTGCCATTTTACATGCTGTCACTGGGAACTGCATATACCAAGAACAAGATAAAAGTATCGGAGATGGATAAGTGGCGCAATGCCAACTGGCTGGAACCATTACTGACAGATGTATTTGCAAGAAGTGTGGCAGAAAGCACAGACTATACCATGCAATACCTGCTGCCACCATATACCGACGGCACTAAACGATATACCAGGCTGAACATGGAGATAGATGAAGATGCAAGCCAGATGGATAATGTATCAGCAGAAAACCTGAACAGGCTACTGGAAATAGGTGAAGAATTTGTACAAAAAAATAAGGACCAACTTTTAAAGATCTGTGAAATAATAGCCTGATGAATAAGAACCCATTTGACGCGAAGAAAGCATATGCGCTGAGCATAGGAATAGGTAACCGGCCGGAGGATAGCGACGCTATGGGTACCACCGCTGCCGACGCCAAAAGAATTAGCAGGGAACTGATAGGCAGGGCAAGATTTATGCCGGAACAGGTATATACTTTGCAGAATGAAGAAGCCACGACACTAAATGTGATCGAAAAACTGGATAAGCTGGCTGTTGCTACAAAAGAGAATCCGGCGGATATGGTGATCATCTATTTTTCGGGACATGGCTGTGTGAAGGATGGCAACTATTACCTGGTAGCCCGAGACACTCAAAATGCGGACATCCCCGGCACAGCTATATCTGGTAGTCTGTTCGTAGAGAAGCTACAGGCAATAGATACAGATAAGATGCTGGTGATGCTGGACTGCTGCCATTCCGGCGGCATCTACAATCCTGCAGATATACCTTTTGAAAAAGAGGCAATACTGGCAAAACCAAACAGGGTAATACTATCGGCCTCCCATTCATCGCAGGTGTCATACCTGAGCAGACCACTTAGCATATTCACTTATGCATTAGTAGAAGGACTGGCAGGTAAATACTTTGCAGACGGAGATACTGAGGTAACATTGATAAACCTCGCGATGTATATCAGGGAGCGTGTCTATCCCCTATCAGGCAATAAGCAACAGCCTCAACTGAACATATTGCAGAATGCGCAAACAAGTGACTTTACAATTGTAAGATATCCTAACGGAGAGCCAAGGCCCGCAGCATTTGATGAAGATTTTGCATTATTCACAAGCGAAGGAAAAAACATCAATACCAATATCGCTCCGGTACGGGATGACGCATTTAGAGATCAGTTCTCATGGATCATCAATATTACAGGGGATGACAACATTGTATTGCAGGACGTAAAGAACAGCAACGTAAATATCAATACTCATAAAACGGTATATACTACCGTTATTAATAATTATATCTCCTCTACTGAGAACGAAGAAAAGTTTGTTTTCAATGAATACCTGACCAAAGCATTGCTTACCGCAATAGCACCGTTCAATGCAAATGCTAAAGGTCTGTTAGATAAGAACAAGGATAATCCAAACTGGAACCAGCTATCAAAAGAGAGCGGCCAGGCAAAAATATACATCGAATCCGGCTATGTGGCAGTAATCGGAAAACTTTTAAGGAAACTGATAGCTATAGGCATGTACTCAAATGACAATATAGAGACTAAGAAAAGCGAGTACATAGAGTATTGTGTCACCACAGCAAAAAGAACACTACAGCTACTATGCTTTGCCTGTGTATCAGATATCTGGAACCAAAAGAAAGAAAAGGATTTTATATTGTCTGCTGAGCAAACTGAGGTGATGAATACTTTCTTTGAGTATTCTTATGAACAGGACATGGATATACTACAGTACCTAAAGCTGTTTACTGTAATTTTCAATATATACACAGACCACTCATTAAAATACACGATAGCTGAACTTGCCGGATTTGAAAAGCACCTGCAACCTGGCAATGAGTTTTATGAGGCATGCGTAAAGCTTAACGAGATCAATAATACCCCGGTAAAGGAAAAATATAAACTTGAGAGATGTGCGGAGGCAGAGATAAATGTAGCACACCTGTTAGCTCCATTAGGCTTCTTTGCCTCATATAACATGGTATCCATAAAAAGTGTGAATTATGAAGAGATCAGGAATACAGCACCCCGTTACTTACATAAATTCATAGAGCTGGGTTCTGTTATGGATGCAGATAGTAAAAACGCTGAGGCAAAAGCAAAGGGTTTGAAATACGTTACCAACCCGGTAAGTACCGACTCCATTTTGCTATACAAAAGTAACTATATGACAGGAGCCAGTATCAACCTGTTCCCGTTCATAGTAGATTATAATGCGCTAAACTCACTTGACGGTTCGCTTGACGGAGCAAAGATCTGCTTTTATAGTTCCAGCTACCAG
>CAYZKL010000068.1:10867-14932 GCA_964478855.1 uncultured Flavipsychrobacter sp. | reverse complement strand
GGAAAAGAAAGCCACAGAAGATGAAGATGATGTACTGTCTGTGATGCAGAAAAAGCCGGGTGCAGCTACAGGCAATGATGTAGAGGAATATATGCGATTCTATTTTGTGGATGATAACGAACCTGCAGTGATGCTGTTCAAAGACATCCTTCGTTCAGGTATTAAGGTGAGTGAATTCCTTGCGGATGATGAAAAAAGAAAACAATCAAAATTTGATAACGTATTCCTGCAATTCAAAGATGCAAAAGAGACAATATTAGGCACCACGGCAAATTCTAATTAAAACAACTTCTACCTGCAATAGCGATGAGTAAAATATACCCGTTTAAATTCCTGGATTCGTATAGCAAAGAAGATACCAAGCTATTCTTTGGCAGGAATGAAGAAATAGAGCAGATGTACCAGATGATATTCCAGACGAATATCCTTATGGTTTATGGGGCATCAGGAACCGGTAAAACCAGCCTGATACAGTGTGGACTTGCAGGAAGATTTCAATCGCATGACTGGCTATCTATATTTATTCGCAGGGGTAGCAATATCAACACCTCATTTAACCATGCACTGAAAGCTAACGGAGCTGAAGCAGACACCACTGATCTGGCTGAAGCATTCAGAGAAATATACATGGCATCGTTCAGGCCCGTGTACCTGATATTTGACCAGTTTGAAGAGCTATTCATTATAGGAGATAAGGCAGAACAGGTACAATTTTTACAAACAATAAAACATATACTCGCACTGGAACAACCGGTGAAGATGATATTTAGCATCCGTGAAGAATACCTGGGGCATTTGTATGATTTCGAAAAGGAATTGCCGCAACTCATGCGTAAAAAAATACGCGTGGAGCCAATGAACCTGGAAAAGGTAAAGCAAGTGCTAACTGGGGCTGCTGAACTGAAAGACTCGATAATACATCTGAAGAAAGGCCAGGAACAAGAATTAGTACAGGCCATTTTTGAAAGAGTAAAGGGCAACAGCAAATCAAGCACCATCCAACTGCCCTATCTACAGGTGTTCCTGGACAAACTGTACATGGCGACCACCAATGATGAGTCACGCACAGCAGATGCCACATTCACCATGGAAACCATTAATAAGATAGGAGATATCGGTGATATATTGCGCGACTTCCTTGAAGAACAGGCAATGGTGATCAGCCGAAAACTGAGTAATAAAGGATTGAGTATCAACCCGGATATGGTATGGGATATATTATCTCCTTTTGTTACACTGGAAGGAACCAAGGCTCCTATCGCTATGTCCAAGCTTCTGGCCAGGCTATCTGATATTGATACAAAGACCGTAAAAGAAACTGTTGAAGAATTTGTGAACAGCAGGATACTCAGGTACACTGAGGAGGGCAACATATATGAGCTGGCACATGATTCACTTGCAAAAAAGATAGCAGGGAAAAGATCAGACGAAGAGATAGCACTGCTGGAGGTAGAAAGACTGATAAAGAGCCAGGTAGCACTAAAAAAGAAAGACAGGGCATTGTTGCCAGAAAATCAGATAAGCATAATAGACCTGTATGAAAAGAAGTTATACCAATTGCTCAATGAAGAAGATATAGCCTTTATAGAAGACAGCAGAAACAGTCTGAATGCGGCAAAAGAAAGAGAACTGGCCGAGATAAAAGCCCAGGAAGCAAAAAAATGGAAAGGGCTGAAAAGAACAATTGCTATTCTGATCGTTGTAGCACTGACACTGGGTGTACTGATGTATGTGGCTGTAACTCAGAAACTGGAAGCAATGAGGCAAAGTAAAGAAGCGCAACAAAAAACGCTGTCTGCTCAGTCTCTTGCACTATCCAGCCAGGCATTTACCGAGATATATAAGAACAGTGATATTACCATGGCATTCAGGTATGCTCAATACGCATTGGAAAAGGACAGCACCAACCTGATAGCGATGATGGCCATTTACTACTCTGTATTTCAGCCAAAAGACGCACCGCTTAAGTTATTTTATAACAGTCTTAAAACGGGCAATCCTGAGCAGAGTAAAGCCAGCATATCTCCGGACGGAAACAAGGTTGCATTTTTCAATATGGATAGCACCATTCATATTCACAACTTACTTTCAGATAAACACCTGGTTATCACAGACGATAGTTTAAGAATTTTGAGAAGGGGTAATTTCTACGCTCCATCTACCAGCTATTTTTCGCCCAAGAATAAACTTGTTGATGTGGTTTTATACAGTACTGGGAACAAACTGTACCATACAGTATATGATGCAGTCTCCGGTAAAAAGCTACTGAACATTGTAAAAGAACCCGGTGTACGGCAGTCATTTTCACCTGATGAGAAAACGTTTATTATATCAGAAGAGACCAGTGTAGAAGTGTACGACCTCTATTCGGGAAAAAAGGCTCACACACTTTCCTTCCCCGCAGATGCCAGCCTGGACAGAGATTTCGTGTTTTCTAAAGATGGTAAACATCTTATTGTTCACTACTTCGCAAACGATCACAATTCCATAAAATTATATAATACTGATACGTGGGAAGAGCTTAAAGAATGCACTGTAAGTAGTGCTGATTCTATCTATTATTCATTCTCAAACGACAGCAGGCATTTAGGTATAAAATGCGGGAATACTCCTGTAACCATTTATGACCTGACAAATATGAGTAAGGTCGATATTGCCGGGGTTGATAAATCCACTTTCAGCTCGAAACGAGTGATCATTAACAAAAATGGCAGTGCTCTGGTCATTTATGATTTTATCACCGGTGGACATGTGCTGATATCTGCCCCTAAACAGGAGCGAACCAAGGGAGGGGCGAAGGTAGGGTTTGTAAGTGCGCAGCTATCGCCAGATGGACAGAGATTAATAACCTGCGGAGGACAAAAAAACGGATGGGATGTATTCGGAGTTGAAGCATACCCGCTGACAATATGGGATGCCAATAACGGTAACAGGATCACTACCGTTAACGGCAAAGAAGGTACCGACTATTTCCAGAAAAAAGCGATCAATACTTTTTCGCTTGACGGCAAATATCTCCTTACTTCTTGCGAAGACAAACTGGCAATGCTGTATGACCTGACAACCGGCAAGCAAAAAGCCTTACTTGCGCAGCCGGTCATGTTCATTTCCGCCCAGTTCTCTGACGACAGTAAGTACATTGTAAGTTCATCAAAGGATTCATTTATTAAAAAATGGCCGTTGGACGGCGTCTCCGACAGATCATACTGCCATAATAATGTAGGCACCTTGAAAAAGACGGATCTATCGGACAACGTAGGAAAGCTTATAAGGATATCTAAAGCTCCCTATGGTCAAAATTTTACGCTTGACAACAGCATATATGAAGAACAGTTACCAGGAAACGTAACAGTGACACTACCCGGAAGTGCTAAGCTAAAAGTAACGCCCATATCTATAACTCTCTCTGACTCGTTGACCGGAAACAGTACCACATTGACGCTAAACAGTTCTGTGAATGCCCTTTATTCTTTAAGAACGTCGCCAGACAAAAAGTATTTATTAGGAGACCTTGGACACTGGAAAAGAATACAGGGAGCAAATGGATACTTCTTTGAATTTGTCTCCTCGGTACTATGGGATATCAAAAACTGCAGTATTGTAGCTTCTCTGGATGTGAATGAGGGGCTATTCTCACCAGATACCCGGTATATAATAGCGAAAGCATATAATAAAGATTTCAGTGAGTTAATAGATGTAAGATCCGGAACAGAACTGGCCAGGATCCATCCAAAAACTGATACTTTTGATGCTTATGCATCCTGTAGTTTTGGATTCGCCAAAGACAGCAAAACGCTGATAGCCGAATACATGCGTTATAACTTTGTAAAACCAGATGGTACGGTAAGCAGTGAATATTGCGCAGAATGTACAACCAGAAAAGACACGATATGCCAAGGATTACTCATAGACCCGCCAACCATAATCAACAGGATCAAAAATAAAATAGCTGACCTGAATAGTATAGAAAAAGCTGATCCAAGATATGGGATCAATGAAAAATTAAAAAAACTAAACAAATGAGCTTGAGTAATAAGGCTACTTCCAGTTAGTGATCTTCAGCTG
>CAYZKL010000068.1:7340-10857 GCA_964478855.1 uncultured Flavipsychrobacter sp. | reverse complement strand
GAAGATCTTCTAATCTGAGATCTTCGATAGAGACCCTTATGAGCCTTCTGCACTTGTGACGAATTGCTACAACCATTTTGCGTACCTGGTGAAATTTACCTTCAGTCATAGTTATTGTGAGCCATGTATGCGGAATAGTTTCGCTATTGGCAAAATAACCGGGGAACAGATTTTCGGGTTTAGGTACTATATGTACATCGCAAGGGGGTGTCATATAGTCCACACCTCCCTTAATACGGATTGTGACACCGGTCCTTAGTTGTTGAAGTTCATCGTCAGTCACCTTGCCATTCACCATTACCAGGTAAGTGCGTTCGTGCGGCACTTTACTTTCAAACAGCAGTTTAGTTACCTTCTTATTAGTTGTGAGTATCAGTAGCCCTTCGGAGTGATTATCCAACCTGCCTATAGCATGTATACCTTCAGGAAACTGAAAATCTATATCACCCAGCAACCCAACATCATCAGGACTTACAAATTGGGAAACCATATTAAATGGCTTGTTAATAATAAAATAGCGGTTAGTATTCTCCTGCATCAATTCCTTGTTTCTACAAAATACATATTCATGGCACCCTTATTCTTGGCAGCGATCTCTCCCCTATTGGTACAGTCAAATTTATCCTTGATCAGTTCATAAGTACTCTGCGAAATATTGATCTTGCCGGGCAAGCTGCTTTGCTCCATCCTTGCTGCCGTATTTACGGTATCGCCCCATATATCATAGGCAAACTTTTTAACTCCTACGATACCTGCTACTACAGCTCCGCTATGAATACCTATTCTTATATCAAAGGTTTTCTCGCCAAGTTGTTGCCGTCTCTGTTGCATAAAGGCCAACATCTCTAGAGCCGCATTAACGGCATGCTCAGCATGAGCTACATCCGCAACAGGTAAACCTCCTACTGCAAGATAAGCATCACCTATTGTCTTGATCTTCTCAATACCATAACTGGATATAATGTCATCAAATGTTTTAAAGCAAACATGCAATTCATCTACGAGTTCCTGAGGAGTAAGGCGCTCACCGGCTTTTGTAAAATCTACAAAATCTGTAAATATGACCGTAACGTCATTAAAAAGCTTTGCAGCAGAATGCCCGGTCTGTTTCAGTTCCTCCGCCACCTCTTCAGGTAGAATATTTAAGAGCAGATCATCAGATTTTTTCTTTTCGGCTTTCAACTCATCGTGCTGTCGTTCAATTTTATCTTTCTGATCAACAACCTCCTGTGTGCGAATTACGACTTCCTGCTCCAACTTTACATTCAGATCCTCCAACATTTTCTTCTTTTCCACTTCCTGCTCTAAAGCCTGTTTCGACAACAATTCCACCTGTTGCAATTGGCTGACCAGATCCTTATTTACAGATGCAAAATTCCATGCGAGATAAACAGACATAGAGACAGGGATACTCAGTATTGCCCCTACAGCAAATATCTCGAAGATTATACCGCCTATTGTTGCATCGTTTATGTCCGAAAAAACAAGAACCAATAATGTGACCAAAATAAATCCCGTGAAAAATAAAATACCTGAACCTATGATCTTTGCTCCTTTTTGTTTTTTACGAATAGCTTTTATAGTAAGTACAATGGATTCGATAGTAACCACTACCATTAATAGCAGAAATCCTGCTATTCCAGCTGTTCTGTGATATATACAGAGTCCGCAAAGAAGAAGGCTAATAATACTCAGCACTCTGAAACGCAACTTTTTAACGCTGAATAATTCATTAGAAAACCCACTCATTGCAATAAGTGTAAATGCTGTAACGAAAACCGCATAATTGTTATTTGTTGTATGAATGTATGGTTCGTACGAAGTCTGATTGAACCATAGAATGAGAAAGAGCAATCCAACACAGAGGCAGAAAATACTGAAATACAGATTTGACCTGAGTGTGCGATAATAGAAAAACAAGAAAAGATGAGAAATAGCTAAAGCAAGAAAAAGGCCAAAAAGTAGTATCAGAATAAAAGTAACAGATATATTCTTCTGAAATGAAGTATATATCAGGTCGTCAGCAAAGCCCAGTTTCATTTTAAAACCGGCTACTGCTGCCTCATACCGTTGATAATTCTTCTGCGCATTATAATTAGCATACCTGACAGCCAGCAGGTGCTTTCCCGGCGAGGGAATAACAAAGGTGAATGGCAAACCTTGCGGGTCAAAATATTGTGTACTGTCCTTCCCTTTAATTAGACCGAACGTGCTGATCTTCTTACCATCAAAATACACCTCTGATGCGCCTGAGTGACTCATCATTAATGCTAAAGGGACTCCACAGATACTACTGTCTGCAATGAAGTATTGCCGAAACCATCCAACGCTCTTAAAGCTGTTTGATCTTTTAGCTGAAAAATTTGTAATTCTTAAAAGTGAAGAAACTACCTCCCAATTATTGTCATTGTAGTCAACAGTCGCCATCTCCGGCTTATCGGACTCAATAAAACGCCAATTTTTGTTAAGCGCGAATGTGATACCATTACTATTAACGATGCTGTCTTTAGTAATTATGGGCACTGCAACAGTATACTGCTGCGCTTCTGCAAAATAAGAAATGAACAATAAAAGAATGGTGATAAACCGTTTCATTGCACTAATATACACGAAATATGATAATGAAAATTTAGAAGGAGGAGATATAAAGAACAGATTATTTTTTTCGTCCTGACTTACCAGACCTATTCAAAACATCCCACTTAATACTTACTTTGCCGCTATCATCATCAATTGCCCGTAAATGTAATAGGGCACCTTTAAGTGCCTTATTGGCAGCATTGTCATCCTCTATCAACTCATCCTTTTTAGGATTTCGCAGTTGCACATCGATCTTTATATCAGTACCTGTAGTCAATGCATAAATACCGGCCACACTCATATTGATAGCACTCGACTCTATCCTCATAGGATAAATAGTAATTTTATCGCCTTTTATATCGAATTTATTCTTGATGGTATTAAATGTCACTTGCTCCAGGTGTCGCTTACGAAAAATGAACTTACTGATGTCTATCAAGGGTTCGAATTCGGATAATTCACCATTCTTCAATTCAAAGGATGCAGTTCCAACAAAGGATTTGGGCACTATCTGCCCATTATCCTGTATTTTACCAGTGACATTTACTGCAGTAGAAAGGTTACCCTTTATATTTTTGTCTGTTAATTTTTCCTGCCAGAAATTATCAAACGCGTAGAAGAATCTGCTAACATCCACATTGTCAACATTTGCTTTGATCGAAATCTGATTAACAGGACCTTGCTGTTGCATTACACCGGAAATTTTAAGACTACCTCCGGCATGTTTCAAGCTGATGTTCTGCAGTTTTATGCCTTTCTTCATCAAGTTAATTTCAGCATTGATGTCGTTCGCGGTAAACCGTTTGTATATCACCTTTTTCACATCAAGCATCATGTGTACATTACTTTCCTCGAGCGCCTGATCCAATTGGCCTGAAAGTCTGTTGATGCGTGCATACCTTGATTTCCCAGACCTTGCAACCTGGCTCTTTCTTTG
>CAYZKL010000068.1:1531-7330 GCA_964478855.1 uncultured Flavipsychrobacter sp. | reverse complement strand
AATCGATCTGGGGGCTTTTAATATTCCAATCCAGCCATATTTTATCAGGAGCGGCATAATATAGATTTAAAAAATTGAGGATACTACCATCCATATTCAACACATTTGTGCCTTTTCTCACTTTGACACCCTCTATGAGCAGATCACTTCCGTTGAATTTAAGCGTTGCCGCAACATCGGTAAAGTCTAGTGACCGAGGCACATATGAAACAGATGAACCTGCTACCTTTACTGTACCATAGATATAAGGTGCAGTGGTATCGTCATCTTCGATACCACCTTTGTATAAAAGGTCTATATCTGCAGTACCTGCATCAAAATGAAAAATATTATCACCAAGAATCGGATTTAACCTGATGAGTGGGAAACGGGAAGTGAACTTTCCTTCGAGCACCGGGTATTTAAGATTAGTGATGCGAACTGTGTCTGCTTTTATAGGTATCCCCTGCCATGTTCCTTCAAACCTGCTAAGCGCAATACCTGAATTGATGTCATTATGTCCCATTCCGGGCACTAACTCATTAATGAATGAACCTGAGAAACTGCAGGCAATGTCTCCCGCAGGTGTAAGGAATGTGTTATCTTTTATATGCCAGTTCACTTTTACCAGTGGGGTATCAGGATAGCTGAACCTACCTGCAATGCTTGCAGATATATCTACCGGTTTCAAAAAGTCAATTACATTCAGTTTGGCAGCAATGCTCTGCGAGAGCAGTACCCTGGCATTTTTGAATAATATTTTTGATGCTGTGATGTTCAATACAAATGTTACAGGCTTTGTGGCAAAAGCAAAATGTCCGCCTATGCCAATATTTTCTGAGCCGATCTTTATGTTTTGCAGTGGAATAGTCAACTGATCTTTATCCTTGTTATACTCCATATTAAGCCCCGCAACCAGTCTTTGGTTCTTTATAAAACTACCCTTTCCGGTATTGAATGACATATCCTTTACGAGGGTATTGATACCAACCGTTGCCTTCCAGCTACCCGGAGCATATTTCAATTCAATCTTCAACTTTGCAATATCAAACCTGAACAGTTTTGATTTAGTATTGTTCTCAAATACAAAAGTGACCTCAGTAAAATTGAGGTGATTAAGCCGAATATCATTATCTGCTTTACCTGTCTTGCGTTTTTTAGTAAAAATACTTGTGTTGCTATACCCGGCAGCATCTATGAAGATGTATATATCTGCCTTGTGAATATTGACATCACGGATACGGATAGTACCCTTTAGCAGCGCCCATACATCAATAGCCACATATATATCTTTTGCTTTTAGCAGGTCTTTGTGATGAGTACTCCATAGGCTATCCCGCACCAAAACATTAGAAAGCGTAAAAGAAATGCCCGGTAACCCACGAAGCAACTCCGGTTCCATTTTTTCTATAGTGAGCGAACCATTGATCTTGTCATTCAGCTGCGTAGTTATTGATTGTAATATCTCTTTTTTATTGACGTTGACATAAACGGCGATACCTATATATGCTACGATCAAGAATAGGAACAACCCTCCGGCGATTTTCAGTACCAGTTTTAATATAGGGTGTTTTTTCATCCGGATATAAGTTTCGTAAGCAACGATATACTATGATACATCAAGTAAGATAATAAATAACGTATTATATTGATTGTAGATAAAGAGTGGAAACAAAAACTATACCATGGAAGTATTTTTTCATTTGTAAGCTAGTTTCAAAATTGCATTTGCTTCTCTATATTTGAGACACTATAAATAGAATACAGTAAAATGGAATCAGCATTCTTTGATGTACCGGAAGACCGAGAAATAGCCAGTTCAAGAATAATACAAGTAGCGCAGGAAGAGGTATTTCGTGCATGGACAGATCCGGATATCCTGCAAAAGTGGTGGGGGCCTGCGGGATTTACAAATACATTCTATGAATTTGACCTGAGACCCGGAGGTAAATGGTTGTTCACCATGCACGGGCCGGAAGCAGGTAATTACCAGAATGAATGCGAATTCCTGACAATAGAACAACCAAGCCTGATAGCATGGCAACGTATATCTAACCCTGTATTTCGCGTGGTGACTACATTTGAGGCATTATCTGCAAATAGCACGCGGCTCATTTTCAGGATGCAGTTTGAGACCAAAGAAGAATGCGATAAGATCCGCAAGTTTGCCCCTGACAAAAATGAGGAGAATTTCGATAAGCTGGAGGCAGTATTATCAGTATTGTAACATTGATAGCTAGTTACCTGAGCAGTTATCGCTGAATATATTGAAAATATTAAAAGTAAAAAGCCGCTCAGTTAGCGGCTTTTACTTGAGTGATCCGGATTGGATTCGAACCAATGACCCCCAGCTTAGAAGGCTGGTGCTCTATCCAGCTGAGCTACCGGACCAGTAGCAAGCTGTTAATGCGGCTTACGCTGCAAAAAGTGTGCAAAGTTAAAGAAAAATATTGATTAGCGTATTACTTATTACCCGGTGGAGGATCAGATGGTGCATCACCATCTTTGAGCATGGTAACGGGTATAAGGTCCTGTATATAATTCCAGGTCTCATTATCCCACCTCAGTCCGTCGTACTGACCACTAGGCACATAAGTGTATTTACGGGTAGGGTCATTGACCTGGGATACCAGCTTGTCGAACATAATGACGCTGCGCTCAGCATCCCAATTCATAGATGCCTGAACATCTTTCTTATATTCCAGTACAAAACGATTGATACGCTGGCGAGGGAAATTGGTAGATGCGATGCCGAAGACAGGTGCACCGAAAGTAACACCACGCTCATCAAGCATCATAGGGTCAAGCACCTTCTTATTACTCATAGGGTTAGATGCATTTCTGCCAAACATAGTGTAGATGGTACGCCCCCTGTACTCTACAGGTATTATGCGATATATGATGCCGCCAAACCA
Source organism: uncultured Flavipsychrobacter sp. (assembly GCA_964478855.1). Classification (GTDB taxonomy): domain Bacteria; phylum Bacteroidota; class Bacteroidia; order Chitinophagales; family Chitinophagaceae; genus Nemorincola. Next base: position 4,436 of record CAYZKL010000068.1, on the reverse strand, counting down.
TTTGCCTCCTTTAAGGATGCTGTCTTCCGCACCTTTGCCGGTCTGCTCTGCATAGTCATTAAGACCAAACAGCTTTAGTTTTTCCTGCGGCAATTGGATGGCACCATAGTAGCGCTTCAAAACATTTGACGGAGTGATCTCCCAGTTGAACATGCGGAACTTATTGTCATCAGGAGAGATGATATTGATCTTATCCTTTATTTTATTAAATGAATAATAATAAGAGTTTGGTATCTTGAGTGTACGCACCAATTGCTTTACAAACCGCTCTGAATAACCGATACGGGTATCAGGAATAAGAGCATTATACATAGAGTCTATGGTCACTACCATTGAGTCCTCCATAATCTGAAACTTCTCTATATCCTGCGGGGCTATGTACTGGCCATAAGACCTGCCACAGATCAGCAATACCAGAATAAAGACCGAAAGCGCCTTGCCTGCAGACAGTCGCATGATATTTTTTTGCGTCATTACTGTGATTTTCATGAACATCAAACCTAAACATTTTTTTGTTAAAAACATAAGAAAAAAGCATCCATTAATACCGTTACATGAACTGTAAAACTGCTGCTGAAAAGCAATTACAGGCATTATCTATGTTTTTCCCCTAAAAGCCATTATTTTCGGGGTAAAATTAGCTTGCTGATGCATTTAGCACAACAGATCTTATTCATAATTTGCGCCATTGCTGCCATCTATATATTCGCCAGGAAAGTAACAGAAATGCGGCGGAACGTATTGCTGGGGCGTGACGAAGACATCAGTGACAACAAGGGCGAACGCTGGAAAAACATGGTACTGCTGGCGCTGGGCCAGAAGAAGATGTTCAAAAAGCCACTGCCTGCCCTGCTGCACCTTGCCGTATATGCAGGCTTCATCATCATCAATGTAGAGATACTGGAAATATTCCTTGACGGCGTAACCGGGCAACACAGAATGTTTGCACCAATGCTGGGCGGCCTTTACTCCTTCCTCATCGGCTTTTTTGAGGTACTGGCGGCGCTGGTACTGATAGGTTGCCTTATCTTCCTGGTGCGCAGAAACATCATAAAAGTACGCCGCCTGAATATGGCCGAACTGAACGGATGGCCACGCAACGATGCCAACCTGATACTTGTAACAGAAGTAATACTGATGAGCCTGTTCCTGATCATGAACACTGCCGACCTGGCACTGCAAGGACAGCATGAACACTACATCAAGACCGATCCTTTCCTGATCACAGGCATGTTCCATGGAGCATTTTCGGGCGTATCTGTAGGTACGCTGGTGGCTATAGAGCGTACCTGCTGGTGGCTGCATATCATAGGTATATTCCTTTTCCTGAACTACCTGCCCTACTCCAAACACCTGCACATTATACTGGCGTTTCCTAACGCATACTACTCTAAACTGACACCACAGGGCGAAGTAAAGAACATGCCCGAGATACAGAATGAGGTACTGTATATGATGGAGCCCGATAAGGCACCGGCGGCAACTGCCGAGGCTACTGAGCAAAAACGATTTGGCGCAAAAGACATACAAGACCTTAGCTGGAAAAACCTGCTGGATGCCTACTCGTGTACCGAGTGCGGCCGCTGCACGGATGTATGCCCGGCTAATATGACCGGCAAAAAACTGTCGCCACGAAAGATAATGATGGATACCCGCGACCGTATGGAAGAAGTGGGTAAGAACATAACAGCTAATAAAGAGTATAAAGATGACGGCAAATCGCTGCTGCATGACTATATAACGGTGGAAGAACTGCGTGCCTGCACTACCTGCCAGGCCTGCGTGGAAGCCTGCCCTGTAACGATTGACCCGCTGTCGATCATCATGCAACTGCGCCGCAACCTGGTGATGGAAGAAAGCAGTGCGCCGCAGGAATGGAACCTTATGTTTGGTAACATAGAGAACAATATGGCACCATGGAAGTTCAGCCCGGATGACAGGGATGCATGGACAAGGGAGTCGTAAGGGGTAAGTCATAAGTCGTGAGTCGTAAGTTTAGGGATTTTAGTAGGAAGCTTTTTGTGAATTGAGTAGTGAGTGATGAGTTAGTTTTATAGATTCAACCAATAAGTTAATAGCAAAGAATATACTGTATGCCGATAAGAACAATGGGTGAATATGCCGCAAACGGAGAGATGCCGGAGGTGCTATTTTGGGTGGGTTGTGCGGGTAGTTTTGACCAGCGCGCACAGCGCATCACCAAAGCATTTACGCAGATACTGGATAAGGTAGGGATAAAGTTTGCGATACTGGGTAAGGAAGAAATGTGTACGGGAGACCCAGCACGCCGGGCAGGTAATGAGTTCCTGTTCCAGATGATGGCCTATAACAACATCACTACTATGAATGCTTATGGCATTAAGAAAGTAGTAACCATCTGCCCGCATTGCTTCAACATATTCAAGAATGAATACCCGGCGCTTGGCGGCAACTACGAAGTGATGCACCACACCACCTTTCTGCAGCAACTGATCAATGAGGGTAAGGTAACCCTGAAAGACGGAGGAGCATTTAAAGGCAAGAAGATAACTTACCATGACAGCTGCTACCTGGGCAGGGGCAATGGCATATATGAAGCACCACGCGAAGTGTTGCAGGCATTTGACACCGAACTTATAGAAATGAAACGCTGCCGCAGTAACGGTATGTGCTGTGGTGCAGGCGGCGCACAAATGTTTAAAGAAGAAGAAGCGGGAACTACACGCGTAAACTTTGACCGTGCTGAACAGGCACTGGAAACAGGGGCTACCATCATAGCCGCAAACTGCCCGTTCTGCACAACGATGCTGACCGATGGCGTAAAGAATAAGGAACAGGAAGACAATGTGAAAGTGCTGGATATTGCAGAGATGGTAGCAATGTCTATATAACAGCGGCATAGTTTTTAGAGGTTTATAGTATTGAG
>CAYZKL010000068.1:0-1521 GCA_964478855.1 uncultured Flavipsychrobacter sp. | reverse complement strand
GCATAACGGACATGCAGTGCTGGCCATAGGCAAGAAAGCAGGATCGATAAACGGTGTGAACATACAAACTGAACCCGTGCCTACCGAAGATATAGCTACCGTGACCCTATACCTGAACCCCACCCACCAGAAACCGTACTACGACTATATACTGTCGCTGAAGCCAAAGCGCATCATTTTTAACCCCGGCACAGAGAACGAAGAGCTGGAGCAACTGGCTAGAGAAGCAGGCATAGACCCGATAGAGGCATGCACGCTTGTGATGCTGAGTACCGGACAGTACTAATATCCACTACCACATTATTATATATAGCGGGGAATATTTACTTTTAGTGTTCCATATACCTAGTATAATGAGCCAAAAGAATACCCTGCTGAACAATATATACCAGTTTGCAATAGCTACTACCCTGCTGCTGCCCGGCAGACCTGCCTGTGCGCAAACGGTGTACCATGACCGTAATACCGCACCTACCGAACGACATGGCAATATAAGCGGCAGAGTAATGACACAACTGGTGCCACTGGCGGAAGCTGATGTGGTACTGATGCGCCGTGGCAAAGTAGCCGACAAGACCCAAAGCGACAAGGACGGCAACTACTCCTTTAATGCACTGATATCGGACAGCTATGATATAAAAGCATCGAAGGAAGGACACCGCACACGGATCATGAACGAGGTGCCGGTCTTCATCAATCATATAACTCATACCGATCTATACCTGCCTGTGCTGCACACCCGCAATATGGATAAATATCCCATAGTGGAATACTATGAAGACCTGAAGGGTGACGCCATAAAGCGAAGAGCGACTCCAAGCCCATAATAGAGAGGGTGCGTGACCCCATTTTTTGTTTCTTAGCTCACCCCATTAATCTAAGTTGTTGATTATCAATTATAGTTTGGGGTGAGGGTTTGTGTTGTGTGTTTTAAACCACCCCGGTTCATTAAAGCCGCCGCTTTAATGAACGTCCCCTCCTAAAAACAGGAGGGGAATGCCCGTGTTCCTTATCATCTCTATATGTCGAAAATGGGGTGTGATTTTCGACATTACTGACCCCATTTTTGTTTTCTTCGCTCACCCCATTCATCTAAGTCGTTAGTTATCAATTGTAGTTTGGGGTGAGCATGGGGGGAAGCCTATTGTCTGAATCAGAATTGGTCAGAATTTAAGAATAAACAGAATCTCAGTGCTAATAAGAGTATTAGTTTGGAATCTCGAGCTATCGGGAACACCAAATAATATGTCGAAAATGGGGTGTGATTTTCGACATTACTGACCCCATTTTTGTTTTCTTCGCTCACCCCATTCATCTAAGTCGTTAGTTATCAATTGTAGTTTGGGGTGAGCATGGGGGGAAGCCTATTGTCTGAATCAGAATTGGTCAGAATTTAAGAATAAACAGAATCTCAGTGCTAATAAGAGTATTAGTTTGGAATCTCGAGCTATCGGGAACACCAAATAATATGTCGAAAATGGGGTGTGATTTTCGACATTACTGACCCCATTTTTGTTTTCT
>CAYZKL010000067.1:12546-19971 GCA_964478855.1 uncultured Flavipsychrobacter sp. | reverse complement strand
ATGATATTAATCTTCCCATAGAAGAGTTTGAGGCGATAAGCGATTCCCTGAAACTGAAGGTTCCCGCAATATTGTTGCTGAACAAGACAGATGCGCTGAAAGATAAGAGTACTATTGACGCAATTATAAAATTATACAGCGAAAAATTCCCGAATTATACTGTACTGGCAATATCTGCTCAAAAGAAACTGAATACAGAGAAAATAATGCCCCTGATACTAAAGTTTCTTCCTGTGGCTCCGGCATTTTATCCGGATGACAGCATATCAGTCAGATCTTAACTTTTTTTTTTTGGCTAAATGAAACGTGAGAAGATATATGCTTTATACGAAGAAGAGATACCGTATCATGCTGCATTAATAATTCAGGCATTTGAAGAAAAGACGACGCTTAACGTAATTAAAGCAGATATAATTGTAAGCAGAGAAACGCAAAAGATGATACTGTTGGGAAAAGGTGGCAGTATGATCAAGCAGTTGGGCATTAATTCCCGTAAGGTGATCGAAGAGTTTTTACAAAAGAAAGTACACCTTGAGTTATTTGTAAAGGTTCGTCCGAAGTGGCGCGATAACGAAAACTACCTTCGCGAATATGGGTATAATTGATGAGAGCCGTGTAATTATTCAGCCTGTTAATCCGGCATGGTATCAAGAGAAGGTGGCGCAACTGGATATGCTGCGGCTTGATCAACTGCACCCAATCATCTCCGGTAATAAATGGTATAAACTAAGACTGAATATACAACATGCTACAGATGCAGGTTATAAAACCATAGCTACATCAGGCGGGGGATTCTCCAATCACCTGATTGCTGCGGCATATACGGCAAAAATATTCGGACTTAAGTCTATTGGTATCGTAAGAGGTAAGTACGATAAGCTGACACCTACACTTGAAACCTGTAAGTCTTACGGCATGGAACTGATCTTTGTAACGCAGGAAGATTATAAGGACCGGCATGAACCGGACTGGGCAAAAAGCATCATTGATCATTTTGACGAGATAATGATCATTCCGGAGGGTGGCGCTAATGAGTGGGGTAGGGCCGGAGCCGGCCTCATTAACCGGTTTGTAAAAGATTCATATACTCATATAGCTGTGTCTGTAGGTACAGGTACTACGCTTATAGGATTGCGTAATAAACTAAATGTTAAGCAGCAGCTACTGGGGTTAGTGCCAATGAAGCAAGGAACATACCTTAAAGAGCAGATGAGTGATCATATTAAGATCGAACAAAACAGGAACTGGCAATTATTCGATGATTGGCATTTTGGTGGTTTTGGTAAGTGGAGCAAAGACCTGCTGGATTTCATGAATGAGTTTTATCAAGTAAACAACATTCCCCTGGACATCGTCTATACATCTAAAATGATGTTTGGCATCAGTCAATTAATACAATCCGGCCATTTAGGTCCCACTGATAAAGTGTTGTGTATTCATACGGGTGGCTTGCAAGGCAACTCTTCGGTTAGTGAACATCTCAAATATTAACACACCCCGGCTATTATTACCTCCCTCAGTTTCATAAACAATATCAGGATTCATCAAATCAGGAGGATGAAGTATTGAAATTATTGAAGGAAAAAGGTAGATAATCGAAGAATGCAGTATTTTGCATCATGTCGTCTACCAAAAACAACCGGCTTACACTTTACATTATACTGGCTATGGCAGCGGGTGTAGTTTTAGGTTACATTTTCAATCTCAATTATAACGGAAGTGTTCCTGAGGGTTTGCTCGGAGGTTTTTCCATCCTTGCCGATATATTCCTGAGACTCATTAAGATGATCGTTGCACCGCTGGTATTTACTACGCTTGTTGTGGGTGTAGCAAAGCAGGGTAATGTTAAAGCAGTTGGTCGTATAGGAGGTAAAACACTGTTATGGTTTTTGTGTGGTTCGTTTGTCAGCTTATTCCTGGGTATGGTTCTCGTTAACTTTTTTCAGCCGGGTGCCAATATGCATGCAGTCATTCCTGACGCCACAGGCAGTGTTCCTGAGCACGCCGCACTTACAGTGAAGGAATTTATAAGCCACATATTTCCTACAAGCATTTTCGATGCAATGGCTAAGAATGAGATACTGCAAGTAGTTGTCTTTTCAATATTCTTTGGTGTTGCTACCGCTGCCCTTGGCGAGAAAGGACATATAGTTATCAAAGCACTTGATGCAGTTGCTCATGTGATCCTGAAAATGACAGGCTACATCATGAATTTTGCTCCGGTCGCGGTATTTGGTGCCATGACAGCGGTCATTGGCAAACAGGGGTTAGGTATTCTTGCCACGTACTCAAAGTTCATAGGTGAGTTTTATATTGGCCTGTTCATATTATTAGCTATCCTGCTCACTGTGGCGTTCTTGTTTATAAGACACAGGGTAGTAAGTTTACTCAGGCACATTAAAGAGCCTACGCTCATAGCTTTTTCTACCAATAGCAGCGAGGCTGCCTTTCCCAAACTTATGCTGGAGCTGGAACGTTTTGGGTGTGATGAGAAGATCGTAAGCTTTGTTTTGCCACTTGGTTATTCTTTTAACCTGGATGGGTCGATGATGTATATGTCATTCGCATCCATATTTATTGCGCAATGCTATGGTATTCACCTTGATGTATCTACTCAGATTAGCATGTTACTGGTATTGATGATCACCAGTAAGGGCATTGCAGGGGTGCCAAGGGCATCATTGGTGGTAATTGCCGGTACATTATCTACGTTTAAGATACCTGAAGCTGGTCTGGCATTGTTATTAGGAATAGATCCATTGTTAGATATGGGTAGAACAGCACTAAATGTTGTTGGCAATAGCGTTGCTACTGCTGTGGTATCTAAGTGGGAAGGTGGGCTGAAATAAAATATGTTTGTTATTGCTGTGTTAATCGACCTATAAGCGATCTTAATCCGTAATTTTACATTCAATTTTTAAAGCAATGATAAGGGTATTGATCATTATAATACTGGTGATTTTAGCATTCCAGGTATTTTTCGGGGTGCAGGATACGCATATTGGTTTTAACTCACGTATTATTGCGTTCCTGAATGTTGTTTTATTTATTACTTCATTGGTATGTATAGGTGATTTTTTCAGACAGGGAGAGAATATCAGAGTAGGGTTTCATTTGTTCAACCTCATATTTACCCTCGTATTTTATTTTATCGGTATCAGGTTCTTATATCACCACAGGGATTATTATGAAGGCTACGCACGTTTAAGTGTATCGCAATGTTTCCAGAAATTCATAATGCGGTTTGATATTTTTTCGATCATGTTTTGGGTAATATTGTTTGCGTTTATCCTCAATATTATTTACATCATCCGACACAAGGATGATTACATCATCTACGAAAGCTAGTTTTCCTATTTTTTTATTGAGTTGTTTATAGACTTGTTGATAAGCAACAACAGAATTGATGCGCTTATAACCAGTGCCGCCCATACTGGCCAGCCCGGTATTAGAGGCAATACTAATCCTTGAGACTTTACAGCTACAGAGGCACTGGCCTGCTCTCCGATGGCAATGAGCATAGCTGCGATAAGTGTTGCAAACACTTTTGGCAGGAAGCTGCCAGACATAAATTTGCCAAGAAATCCGGGGCTATAACCTATCTGTAGCAATAACGAAATAGAATTTTGTGCACGGGCAATGGTGAGCTCAATGAACAATATGAATACCAGTGTGCCAATACCGATCAGCAGTATAGCAAGTATTCCGGTAGCACTGGTTACGACCTCCACAATTGCTCTTACTTTATTCCACTTCAGGTTTTGAGAATTGGTAGTATAGTCGTGTTGCTGCAGGTAATCTGCGAATTTTGAAGCGGAAGGGTCTTTTACCTTTAGGATAAGTTGAGAAGGCGAATATTGTATGCCTTTAGGCCCGTAAGTTTTATTGCCGTAATCTATAAAGGACTGCGGTGCAAGTACAGAGCCGATACGGTCGGAGAAGCCAACAACGTGAGCTGAAAAAGTCTCGGTAGTTTCACCTCTGCCTACCTTCAGGTTAAGTGCAATGGATTTTACAGACGATTCTGATAATTGAGGTAAACCCTGGCTTGGGGCAAAAACATAATTATATATATCGAGGAACTGTGAGGAAACAATAATAGGAAGGTCCCTGTTGCCGGGCTGCCACTTCCATTCAGTAGGTAGTTTATCAATGAACTGATCGGGTACACTCTCTAATGCCAGGTCAGTGGCAAATGCCATCTCGCCTCCCATCATTGCATATACCGGGAAATGGTTCGAAGTGATCAATCCTACTTCTTCTACTTCCGGAGCATGGATAACCGAATCAATATCGTTTGTTGAAAATTCGGTAGCATTTTTTACTCCCATATTTTGGTCGGTTACTCTTTTCCCAATGATCAGGAATGTACTCCCCAGGCTGTCGTTCTGGTTACGTCCATAGAGTAGTTCGCGAAAATTCCACCAGATCATTACAGATAACAAAAGCAACGTGGTACCTACGCAGAGCGCAATTAGTGCAGCCCATAGGCGTGAACGGTCCTTTGTCTGTAACAGTAATTTTCTGAGCATATCTCTTTGCATGGTGTCGCTCACAGTACTATAGTTTGTGTATAAGGGAAAAAAGTATTCTCATCAAGGTCCGCGAGTATGATGCCTGCGTTATGCTGTTGTACAACCTCACCGATGAGTGCTATTGCTTTTTGGATATTTGCATGGTCCAGGTGACTGAAAGGTTCATCCATAAGCAGCCAGTCAAATGGCTGTAACAATGCCCTTATTATTGCAATTCGCTGTTGTTCACCGTAAGACAGTGTGCTGGCCATGGAGTCTTTTTTATCTTTCATTCCCAGCCGCGTAAGCCAGTCCATCACCTGTTGTTCCATCACCGTATTGGTCAGCCTTCGTTTAATATCCAGGTTTTCCCAAGCAGTTAATTCGGGGAAGAGCCTCATGTCCTGGAATATTACACTGATATTGTTAGTGCGTAATTTTGCAAGTGCCTCGGTATCTGAGCTGGTAAGTGATAAGTTGCCCCATTTAATATCACCTTCGAAATCTTTTCTCAGCCCATAGAGTATATGTACTAATGTTGTTTTACCGGTTCCTGATGGTGCTTGTATGAACAGGTAAGTGCCTTGGTCAAATGCCTTGCTTGTATTCCATAGACCACTTTGATAAGCAGTTACTTTTTCCCGTAATGGTACAGGTATTACTTGCTGCAATGATAGCCGCATATGCCGGTGCTGATTTTTTAATTTAATGACCAATAGGCTAATACAATAATAATGCCCGCTTTAATTCATGGTCAAATACTGCACTAAAATAATGCTATTCTCACCGAATATTGCTTTATTTATATTTATAAGCTAATGAAATGTAAAAAACTGGTTTTTGCCTGATGCTATACTGCATATTATAAAACATTTTTTATAAATTTAGGAATGATTGAACGTCTTTTTGACATTGTAGAGCAGCGGAGTAATGAAGCGCCTAATGCCATAATGCTGGCTGCAAAGGAGCATAATGAATGGCGTACCTACAGCAGCAGAGAGGTATGGGAAACCGCGCAATACCTTGCCGGAGGCTTGCTTGCACTTGGAATCGACAATGATGTACTGGAACCGGAGCAACAAGAAAAAATTGCCATAGTAAGCCCAAACCGCCCGGAGTGGATGATGACAGATATCGGAGTTCAGCTAACAGGTGCAGTACTCACGCCTGTTTATCCAACCATTAGCCCTGCTGAAATGGCCTATGTACTCAACGAGGCTGGTGTTCGTGTGATATTTGTTGCCAATGCGGATATTTATGAACGATTCAAAGGAGCCTTTAGTGAAGTAACTACGCTGAAAAATATCTATTCATTTGATGAGATCAGCGGAGTGGCTAACTGGAAAGACTTGATCAGTAAAAAGGCATCTGCTGACCCGTCGGTTATTAAGCGAATAAACAGAGACACATTAGCTACGATCATTTATACATCCGGCACCACAGGTAATCCTAAAGGTGTAATGTTAACGCATAATAATATCGTGAGTAATGTGCAGGATTCCATGCCTGCATTCACTTTTGCGGAGAACAATAGCAGGGCATTAAGCTTTTTACCGCTCAATCACATTTTTGAGCGAATGGTCACCTATGTGTATTTTCAGTCGGGTGTATCAATTTATTATGCTGAAAACATGGATACAATTGGCCTTAATCTTAAAGAGGTAAATCCAATTGTATTTACTACAGTTCCACGCCTGTTAGAAAAGGTTTATGAGCGTATTATGAATACCGCAATGGAGCTGAAAGGAATCAAGCGGGTATTATTCTTTTGGGCACTGGACCTTGGTAAAAGATTTGACAACGCAAATCCGGGTAATCCCTGGTACAGGTTTCAGTTATGGCTTGCAAATCAGGTCATCTTCAGCAAGTGGCGTGCAGCACTTGGTGGTAATGTAAAGGCAATAGTAGTAGGGTCTGCGGCCTGCCAGGAAAGGTTGGTTCGCATATTTACCGCTGCCAATATCGTGATCATGGAAGGCTATGGTCTTACTGAAACATCACCGGTGGTATCCGTAAATAGGTTTGAAAGTAAAAACAGAAGGGTAGGGTCTATTGGTACCCTTATCGATAATGTATCTGTAAAACTTGCAGAAGATGGAGAGATACTGATAAAGGGGCCTAATGTTACTATTGGTTATTACAAACACCCTGAATTGACATCTGCCGCAATGGAAGGTGGTTGGTTTCATACCGGAGATATAGGTCAATGGCAGGAACAAAGATTCCTGAAGATTACTGACCGTAAGAAGGAGATGTTCAAAACATCCGGCGGTAAGTATGTGGCACCGCAGGTGATAGAAAATAAAATGAAGGAGAGCCCCTACATCGAGCAAATGATGGTTACGGGATCAGGGAGAAAATTTGTAGCGGCACTCATTGTACCCGCATTCATGCAGCTACGTAAATATATGCGCGACAATTTTCCTAACCTTGCAATACCTGAAAAAAACGGTGACCTGATACACTTGCCGGAAGTTATGGCACATATGCAAAAGCAGGTTGATAAGTTCAATACACTTTTCAGCCATCCTGAGCAGGTAAAGAAAATAGCACTACTGGCAGATGAATGGACCATTGATAACGGCGAACTCACCCCATCTTTAAAAATAAAACGAAAAGTGATAGAGCAAAAATATGCGCAACAAATAGAGGGTATTTACGATGATGTGAAAGGCTAAGCACTTAGTTTTGCTATGGTAATTATAATATTGAAACCATAGAAAGCCAGCATAATAATAGTGAGTATTCCTATATACCTGAACATGTTTTTCAGATGGCGGATTGCATTATTCAATTCACCCTTATTATCGGTATTCATTGCAACTTTTATACATTGTGAGTAGCGGAATAGTGCGAAAATGGGGTAGAAATTGACTCCAATAATGGTTAGAAAAACAAGTATAAATGCGAC
>CAYZKL010000067.1:8382-12536 GCA_964478855.1 uncultured Flavipsychrobacter sp. | reverse complement strand
CAGTGACGAAAATTGGCTACCTCCAAGTGATGTGTTACTCAAAACAAAACTGATCACAATACCTAAGACAAATAGTAATCCTATTGTTACAAAACCGAGGACGGCAAGAAATTTCGTCCATCTGGCCATCTCAAGGAAGTTATTCTTTGCAGTAGCATCTACCTCCAGTTTAAATATCTCCTGTTCGTCCCTGAAATTTATAGCCATGTTATTCTCTTTGCAGCAAATTTAGTTATCGATGTTATTTCTCGATGATTTTTTATTGTATTTATGTGAGAAAAGTGTATTTAATTTCAGAATTGTGTATTTTTATTAATATTTATCATCATAAAACCTAGAACTTATGAACAAGACATTAATGATACTTCTTCTAGTACTGAGTAGTCTGCACGCATCGGCCACGAATGTTTCCGGAGGTATATATACCAGCACCACCTGGACATTAAGTAACAGTCCCTATATAGTAACCGGTGACATAGTTGTTTTTGAAGGTGCCAGATTACTTATTGAACCTGGTGTAGAGGTGCTTGTCAATAATAATTGCAAAATTGAAGTACGTGGACAAATTGCTGCAATCGGCAAGACAGCACAGAAAATTGTCATTAAGGGAAACACGTCCGGTAATGAATTGATGTTTTGGAAAGGGATCATCTTTATCGGCACTTCTGATCCTTTAGGAAGAGGCGATCAGGCATTTTTTAGTCACTGTAATATTTCTAATGCACAAACTTGCTTCGATTTTAATGTAGCATATCATGGGCCTTACATTTTCAGGAATTGTACATTCTCTTATAACAACCACATAAATAACGATGGCGGTATGGGTAGAATGTTATTCGATAGTTGCAGGATAGTAAATAATAATTACGGCTTTTCTTATTTTCAATTCGGTGGAAGGATAGCTAATTGCGTATTCGATAATAACATCAATGGTGCAGAGGGTTCGGATACTATTGTTAACTGCTCTTTCACTAATCATAGTGGTATAGCGTTACAACCTTATGGCTACACTAAAAACTGTGAATTACGCAATAATAACACAGCCGTAAAATGTCTTTTCAATAGTGTGAACAATACGTTTACTAACAATAAGATACACGACAATACTGTGGGGATAGAGATAGGCTCTTACTTTAACGGCAGCATCCTTTTTAGAGATAATGAGATATGCGACAATGAGGTATACAATGTAAAATTGATGACCAACAATAACTGCAATATATCAGGTAACTGCTGGTGCAGTACGGATTCTGTTGCAATCCGCAGTAAGATATACGATGGTTATACTGATATCAGCAGAGGTCTTGTCACATTCGGACCAGTACATACTGTTTGTAATTTCACAGTGGGTGTAAAGATTTACGCAAACACAGCTTCAGTGGACGTATATCCTAACCCCGTGATCGCAGGAAATTGGTTCCATATCAAATCATCAGTTGCCATAGATGTCAGCAAGCTTAAGATGATTGACGTGATGGGACTGGTCCACCCGTTTGATACATACAGCGGAAGTAATAAGGACGTAGCTATAAAACCTGTTGACGTTGTTCCCGGTGTTTATTTCATAACTGCGCACACTCTCGACGGAGCGCAGGTAGTCTCAAGATCGATAGTAGTCCAATAGGTTAATAATATAAATGGGGCCACTATCAGCACGAATAGTGGCCCCATTATTAGTTGTTATTAATAAGCTCTTGCAAAAAGCACTCGCTGCCCCGATGGTCTGCCGGTAAGGATACATTTTCCTTCCTCCTGCTCATTATTCAGCGGAATACAACGGATCGTTGCCTTGGTCATTTCTTTTATTTTTTCTTCGGTTTCACTTGTCCCGTCCCAGTGTGCAGCAACAAATCCGGCCTGCTCATCCAGTATTTTTACAAAGTCTTCCCATACATCCACTTTCCTTGTATTGTCATTACGAAACTGTAGTGCACGCTCATACATGTTGTTTTGTATGTCGGACAATAACTGGATCACATACTCTGCAAGTCCATCCAGTGGCACACTTCCTTTTTCCTTAGTATCTCTTCGTGCTACTTCGGCTATTTTATTCTCTATATCCCTGGCTCCGAGTGCTATACGTACAGGTACTCCCTTCAGCTCATACTCTGCGAACTTCCATCCCGGACGGGTACTGTCATCGTCGTCAAACTTCACTCGCACGTTCTGGGCTTTAAGCGATTTCATCAGGTCGTTTGCTAGTGTAGTAAATTTAGCCTGGGCTTCAGGGTCGTTGTTGAATATGGGTACGATGACTACCTGCAATGGAGCTATTTTGGGTGGTAGTACTAAGCCTTCGTCGTCGCTATGCGCCATTACCAATGCTCCCACCAATCGGGTGGATACGCCCCATGATGTTGCCCATACAAAATCGAGGTTGTTTTCTTTATCTCTGAATGTTACATCAAAAGCCTTGGCAAAATTTTGTCCGAGGAAGTGTGATGTACCTGCCTGCAGCGCTTTACCATCCTGCATTAGTGCTTCAATACAATAAGTGTCTTCTGCACCAGCAAAACGTTCATTGGCAGTTTTTACACCACGTACTACGGGCAGTGCCATAAAGTCTTCAGCAAATTTTGCATAAACCTCCAGCATTTTTTTGGTTTCTTCAATTGCTTCTTCCTTGCTGGCGTGTGCAGTATGACCCTCCTGCCAAAGGAATTCTGTAGTGCGGAGGAATAGCCTTGTACGCATTTCCCAGCGCACCACATTTGCCCATTGGTTAATGAGCAGTGGGAGGTCTCGGTAAGACTGTATCCAGTCCTTATACGTATTCCATATTATGGTTTCAGATGTAGGCCTTACTATCAGTTCTTCTTCCAGTTTAGCATCCGGGTCCACGATCACACCACCGCCGTTCGGATCATTCTTCAGGCGATAGTGTGTCACGACAGCACACTCTTTTGCAAAGCCTTCCACATGTGCAGCCTCTTTGCTCAGGAAACTCTTTGGTATGAATAACGGAAAGTATGCATTCTGGTGACCTGTTGCTTTGAATTGTTTGTCTAACTCATCCCGCATATTCTCCCATAGCGCATAGCCGTGAGGCTTGATCACCATACATCCTTTAACGGCCGAATAATCAGCAAGGCCGCCTTTTAATACGATATCATTATACCATTGGGCATAATCGTCTTTTCTATTTGTTAAAGTTTTTGACATAATAAACCTGGCACCTTTTTAGCAGTCTGTATAATTGGTGAAGTGTGGCAAAAATACTAATTTCACTAAGCATTTTTAAGTAAAATCTAATTGTCATGAAACGTTTCTTATTAATGGGTTTATTGCTTTCTTCAATTGCAGGCAATACATATGCCCAAACCGATGATATTTACGCTGATGGTAATGACCAGAAGAGGTCTGCTAAGGAGCGTAGGGAAGAAAGGCGGAAGCAAAGGGAGCAGGAAAACGCAAATAAAGGTGCGGATCGGTATGATGATGCCACTGCTAACAATCAGCAGGATGCCAATTCGTATAACGATAATACGCCTGATAATTACCAGAGCTATAATAATCCTGATGACTATGTGGACTATGACGATGAATCCTACAGTTCGCGTATCAACCGTTTTGATAACGGGTTTTATAATATGGGCTACTACAGCACATTCTATAATCCGTTCTGGTACAACAGGTATTGGTATGATCCGTATTGGGGATACAATCCATGGTCTACCCGTGTAGGTTTCGGTTTTGGGTTCGGTACCGGCTTTGGTTATGGTCCTTACTGGTCTTCGGGCTGGGGATGGAATACCTGGGGCGGTTATCCGGGCTTTTACAGTAGCTGGAATTATCCTATGTACGCCGGCGGCTGGTACGGCAACTGCTATAATGGTTACTGGAACAGCTACTATGGTGGCGTGGATGGATACGGTTATCGTAACAGAACATCGTACGGCCCGCGCCAGACCAGCATAGGCTACAGGCAGAGATATAACAACAATGGTAACAATCTGAGAAGTGGCAGGACTAATAACCAGCTTGGCTTAAGGAACAGTACCCTTGCAAATGCTAATCCTCGTGGTAATGGTATTTACAGAAACGGAAACAGGGGTAATAATGTAACACGTGGTGGTTATTCAGCTAATGACCGTGCAGGTGTGCGTGGTGATGATCGTTCAGCTCAGCGTTTCAATAGCGACGGTTCTCGTAAT
>CAYZKL010000067.1:6480-8372 GCA_964478855.1 uncultured Flavipsychrobacter sp. | reverse complement strand
CTTTAACGGAACAAACAGGGGAGGGCAGCAGGCCCGCAATTATGGTGGTGCCAATCGTTACAATGGTGCTGCGCCTAATGGCGGCGGTAGCCGTTCCGGTGGTGCGATCTTTGGCGGAGGAAGCCGTTCCGGTGGCAGCTATAATGGTAGCCGGAGTTCTGGCGGCAATTATGGCGGAGGTCGCAGTACCGGCGGTGCAAGCTTTGGTGGAGGCCGTAGCTTCGGTGGCGGTAGCAGTGGCGGTGGTGGTCGCAGCTTTGGCGGCGGCGGCGGTGGTGGCCGCTCAGGTGGTGGAGGTCGCAGATAAAAATTCAAAAAATAATTTTATAATAAGGCATTATTACCCGGTGTGATAGTGCCTTTATTTAAAGTAGGGGTATAGTTTTTATACATCAACCACTTTCAACAATATCAAAAGATTTATAAATCGGTTTATACTATGCGTATTCCTAGTTTACTGTTGTTAACTGCATTGTCAAGTTCATTTGCTGCATCTGCCCAGGATATAACCGAGGCTTACAACTTATCTAATTTAAAGGTACAGGGTACAGCTCGCTCTATGGGTTTTGGTAATACATTGGGTTCAGTAGGCGGAGATTTCAGTTCACTTAGTGTCAATCCTGCTGGGTTAGGTGTTTATCGTACTTCAGAGCTTATGTTTACGCCGTCATTAAGACTCAATAGTGCTAACAGTGAGTATGCCGGTACTACTACTGCTGATAACAGTACACGTTTCAATATCAATAATTTTGGAATGGTATTTACCAATGCACCCAAGGGCAAGCGATATGATAAGAAGAACTGGAAGGCAGTATCATTTGCTTTTGGTATGAATCGTTCGGGAGACTTTAACCGTAAATATACTTACCAGGGTAATAATAACACCAGTTCAGCAACCCAGGTATTTGAATCAGATGCTAACCTATATGGTGTAAGTACTACGCCTGTTAATGAGTTGGGTTATATTGGTTTTGAGTCTTACCTGCTTAACCAGGATGGCAACGGCACTTATTATTCTATTGTTCCTTTTTTGGGAGGGGTTCGTCAGTTGAAGAGTGTGGAAGAGACCGGTAACGTCAGTGAGTATGTCCTTTCTCTAGGCGGTAATTATAAGGAGAAGCTTATGCTTGGCGCCACATTAAGTTTACCATCTTACAGGTTCGACCGTACTTCGTACTACACAGAATCACTTGCTCCTGGAAATAATGATCCTAATCCTGTAGGTTTCAATTACTTCACTTACAGCCAGGCACTTAATCTTACAGGTAGTGGTGTGAATGCAAAAGTTGGTGCTATCTATAAGATATCCGAGATGTTCCGGATAGGAGCGGCATTCCATTCTCCTACTTACTATTCTGTTACGGATATTTACAGTCCCGCCATGAATTCTTCGGTAACTACAAGTGGCTATAATAATGTTACTCTTTCTGTTGACAATGGTGCATTGCTTCAAAATCAGTTCGACTATCATCTTACTACACCATGGAAAACGGTATTAAGTGCTACCGTGATGATCAAAAAAATGGGTTTTATTACTGCTGACTATGAATTTGTTGACTATGCATCTATGCGCTACAGATTCCCATCCGGTGTTGATAATTATGGGGTATCCTTCCAGGAATATGCAGATGCCATCAACCGGGAGCTGAAGAAAACATACCAGGGTACTTCTAACTTCCGTTTGGGAGCAGAGGGACGGGTCAATAAAAATTTCATGGTCCGTCTGGGCTTTGGTTATTACGGTAATGCATACACACCTTATGGACAAACAGGAGGGTATACCGGAGCACGTATGGACCTATGTGGAGGAGTTGGGTTCAGGTTCAAACACTTCTTTACGGATCTGGGATTTGTAAACAGCATGTATAACGGATACCAGCAACCATATACAG
>CAYZKL010000067.1:1371-6470 GCA_964478855.1 uncultured Flavipsychrobacter sp. | reverse complement strand
ATATCTGGCCCGGTAGCTACAGTGCCTACAGCTGCTATAAATTACAGCCTTAGCAATATTGCCCTGACAGTGGGTGTAAAGCTGTAATTATGGAGTGAGTGGTTTTTTATGTTCCAGGTATTCCTGTAGCATCATTACTGCACTTACTGCATCTATCAGTTCCTTGCTTTCCCTGTCCTTCTTTTTCAATCCCATACCTGATATGGCGTGCGATGCCATTTTAGATGTCATACGCTCATCTGTCTTTTCTACAGGCATATCAGGAAAAACGTTGGCAAACTTTATAATGAATTTATCAACGAGTGGGGTGGCATCAGTAGGGGTGTTATCGAAATTGAGTGGGTAGCCGATCAGTATTTTTTCCACGACCTCTTTGGCCATATACTTTTTCAGGTAACCGGTCAGTTCATTGGAATCCACAGTATCCAATGCCGTAGCAATGATCTGTAAATGATCTGTTACTGCAATACCTGTGCGCTTCTTGCCGTAGTCTAATGCTAAAATCCTTGCCAATTGGGTTGATGTGAGTTTTACTTGTACTTCTGTGATTTGAATACGACTGTACCATGTCGTTTTAATATATCCCTTTCCATCGTTCTGAGTTGCATGAACTTCTCTTGCAACACTTTTTGGGTAATAGGGTCGGTTTCATTATTCAGCCGGGAAGTGAGTTGCTCCTGGATGATCAATATTTTCTTTAGCTCAAAATAGGATAAGGTGCTGTCTGTGTCTGTTATATACATCATATCGCCGGATGCAGACTCTATACCAAATTTTTCTTTCCATCTTGTACTTATCTCCTGTTTTGGGTGCAGGAGCGAAGCCATTGTATTTCTTATATCCTGGTCCGGATAATTGATGAAGTAGTGCATCTCCGGTGTAGCCCCAAAATGGTTATAGTGCTCGTAGTATTCTGAGAATAGTTTACTCACCAATGGTTGCTGTATCAGGCTGGGATCTACCCGGTCCTCTATCAGTTTTGCCACGCTCTCATACCCTTCATAGGGTTGATGCCCGTGCTCTATGAGTATGCGTAGCAGTTGCCATTCCTGTTGATCTTCACCGGTGGGTGCCTGCAACTCCGGTTCCTGCTCGGTAGATAGCAGTTCAGGTTTTGGCAATGTTTCTTCACGGCGGGTATGTTTCTGCTCATTTTCTATACGGTCACGTATATACTTATTGATCAGGTTGATCATACCTGCCTCGTCAACATTAAGCTTACGTGCGGCCTCACGGGTATAGTGGTTCTGCAGGGAGAAGTCTTCAGCCTTATTGATACGGCTGATGCTTTCTGCAATCTCATTTACCAGTTTTGAGCGTTTTACAGGATCGTCCCCTGCGTCATTTAACCCTACCTGCAGCCGGAAACTAATGACGTCCTGCTTATGTTCTTTTACATATTCATGAAACCTGGCAGCACCGGATTTCTGTACAAAGCTATCAGGATCCTCACCTTCAGGAAGCAGTACCAATTGCACATTAAAGCTTTGTGCAAGAGCCATATCAAGGCCACGGAGTGCTGCTTTAATACCTGCGGAGTCACCGTCATAGAGAATGGTCAGGTTTTTGGTAAGCTGTCCGATCAGGCGTAGCTGGTCCTCGGTCAGAGATGTACCACTGCTTGACACTACATTTTCTACACCACCTTGGTGCAGCGATATTACATCAGTATATCCTTCTACCAGCAGGCATTCATCCTGTTTGCCTATAGCCTGGCGGCTTTGATACATACCATAGAGCACTTTGCTCTTTATGTATATCTCATTCTCCGGTGTATTGATATACTTGGGCGCCTTTTCATTGCTCTTCAGTATTCGTGCACCGAAACCAAGAATACGACCGGTCATGCTTTGTATCGGGAAGATCACCCTTCCACGGTACACATCATGGTATATGCCATTCCTGTTTTTGGCAAGACCTGCACGCTCCAGCATATCTGCGCTGTAGCCCTTGCTTATTGCAGCACGGTAGATAGCATCGCTCTGTTCCGGGTTGTAACCCAGCCTGAATTGCTCAATTATTTCCTTCCTGAATCCACGTTGCTTAAAGTAGGACATACCTATCAACTGTCCTTCCTCTGTATTGAGCAGGGTATCATGAAAGTAGTTGGCAGCAAATTCATTAAGTATGCGTAATGCCTCTTCTGCTAACTGCTGTTGCTGTTGTTCGGGAGTACGCTCTGTTTCCTGTAAGGTGATCTTATAGAAGTCAGCCAGCCAGCGAATAGATTCGGGGTAGGTTAGCTTCTCATGATCCTGAATGAATGTGACCACATTACCGGCCTTACCGCATCCGAAACATTTGTAAATGCCCTTTGCAGGCGATACATTAAAAGAGGGTGTTTTCTCATTGTGGAACGGGCAATTGGCTATATAGTTAGTACCACGTTTTCTCAACCGTACAAACTGCCCCACCACGTCCACTATATCGGCACGATTCATTACTTCCTGTATGGAGGCGGGGGATATCATTGCTGCGAAGGTAGCACAATGAAAGAAAAGGAAAATGACAAAGGTTTATCACTTAAATGAAAAGCAATAATATAAGGCTTTTCTTTACTTAATGCAACTAGTGTACCTATGATTGCTTCCTGATCACTAAAGTGCCGGCCAGTTTATCATGCAGGGCTTGTCTTTTATCATCCCATGCTACCATAATAAAGCCTATCAGTAATACTAAAGTTGATAGTATTTTGCCGAAATGCCTCCCGGTAGCTTTGCCGAATGAAATTCGTTGGCCATCGATGTCGGTAACCTTGATTCCTAATGCCATTTTACCTATCGTAGACTGTGATGCACTACTTTCCATTAGTGCAAAGTATAGCCAGTTGATGACCATAACCGTTAATTGCAGCAACCGGCTTTCTGATTCATACTGCATGCCAAATATTTCCCCTACATGCTTTTCAGGAAACATCGGGGCTATCATATATTGGACTATAGATAATATTATCCCATCTATCAGTATGGCTGCGAAACGGCGCCAAAAACCTGAGTATTCAACTTGTTCTTCGGGGAAAATGGAAATCTCTTCTTCGTGCATAAATAGCTATTATTCAATAAAAATAGTAACTATTATTAATATTCAAAATAGTGTGGAAAACTAAATAGTAAATGGCCCATAGCGGGCCATTTACTTGCGGACTAACCGTGTACTATAATTCTTCCGGTTCGTCAGTTGAATCTTCATCAAGTTCGTCTTCGTCGGTCAGTTCGTCATCATCTTCAAATGACTCTTCGTTTTCCGGTGTTGTGTCCTGATCGTTGCCCAGATCGCGGTCTGGAGTGCTTGCTGCGAAGATCTGTTGTTCTTCTGTTTCGAATGTGTTTTCCATGGTTTTGTTTGTTTGAAATTGTTAATGATAATGATGCAATTTATGCTGTAAAACAGGTTGCAGGAATGGTGTTGCACAGAGTTAACAGCATGATATTGTAGTGGTAATATCATGCCATGATTTTGTGGAAAACGGATATAGTTATCAGTTAATTATTGCACATTAATAATTATACCTTTGCACCCATGAATGTGGAAGACATCAGGGAATATGTCCTCAATAAACCGGGAATCGAGGAAGGTTTTCCATTTGGCGAGAGCGCACTTGTATTCAAAGTGAATGGCAAGATGTTCCTGCTGGTGAGCATGGTAAGCCATCCGTTGCAGTTCAATGTGAAGTGTGACCCGGAGCGTGCGGAGGAATTGAGGGAGACCTATGATTGCATCATACCCGGGTACCACATGAACAAGAAACACTGGAACACGGTAATAGTGGACGGTACGCTTAACAACAAACAACTGAAAGAACTGATCGACCATTCGTACGACCTGGTATGTACCACAAAAAAGAAAACAAGTAAATGAGGTTATTGTTATTAATCATGATTTTTGCCTTTACAGGCACCGCTTTTGCCCAAACTACCATACCGTTCAAATTCACATCGGAAGAGGATAACAGGCTGATAAAAGAGAATGATACCTGTAAGATATATGAAGCAACCGGTGACAGCCTGAACAGGGTATGGATCAATGAAGAAACATCGTACTACAGACTGGTGACGAAGGATAAGGACAAGAAGGTAATGGCTGAAGGCGCATTTGCTGTGGATGGTGAAAAGAACTACCAGGAAGGGAAGTGGACCGAATATTACCCGACCGGCGGTATCAAGACAACAGGCTATTACCGCAAGGGCAAACCAGTAGGCACATGGGAAGAATACTTTGATAACGGCAAACTAAAGGTCGTATCCAACTACGGTATCTTCACTGATAAAGACGGTACCCACTACAGTTGCCTGTCTGGCAGTTACCAGAAGTATTATAAGAACGGGCAGCTAAGGGTGAATGGCTTCTACAGTGCAAAGATGACAACAGTTAACGACACACTTGTAGTAGAGGACCCGATAACCGAGAAGAAGACCAAGCAGTATATACCACGCACAGACCTGAAGTCGCAAAAGGCCGGCCACTGGGATCATTATACAGAGGCCGGCGAAGTGGATAAGAAAGAAGACTTTTAGCCCATCATGCTGAGCCAGTTGTCTATTTCCTTCCGGTTCTTTTTCAGTTTTTCTTCGAGCAGTAACATCAGTTCTGCTTCTTTTCCTATCTCATAGATCAGTTCCTCGCTACGCAGTTCGGGGTTTTCTGCAGGTAACCTTTCTTTCAGCCTTGGCCATCTCTGCCCGAAATCATTGTTATCCATAGTGTTGTGTTTATATAACGATGGGTTTAAAATTTCATGCCATAAAAACATAAGTGCCTGTGTATGCAATAGATGGCAGTGGTTTCCGTTTGCTTAGTATTACTTTTGCACCGATGAGCAAGCCGATACTGACTCTATGCCTGATACTGCTGACCTGCTGTGCCTACGCACAGGATGGGTACCCGGAGGACAGGACCTTTTCGGGGAGCCTTGTGTTTGGTGCGAATGCATCGCAGGTGGATGGTGATTCGTACTACGGCTACCATAAGCTGGGCCTGCATACGGGGGCAGGTGTATCTGCACGCTTTACAGACGAATTTGGCGCAGGTATGGAGCTGCTTTATACACGAAAGGGTAGTGTAGGGCAAACCAAAATAGAAACGCCGACGATAGGTACCTA
>CAYZKL010000067.1:0-1188 GCA_964478855.1 uncultured Flavipsychrobacter sp. | reverse complement strand
GAACCGCTACAATACCAATGATGTGGACTACCTGTTTGGTGTGAGCAGGCAGGTGTACAAAAAGCTGTTTGCGAATGTGCGCTACCAATACTCCATCACTTCCATACGCCCGGCAGACCGGATACCTTATGGCTATGGATATGGCAATAAGGGACAGTTCAACAACCTATTCAACTTCCGGCTGGTGTATATACTGTGAGCCATGCTAATGCACGGGGGTAACGGTATAGCCCTCTTTGCGGAGGAGGGTGATGATACCATTGTCGCCGGATAGATGCCCGGCACCTACCGCAAAGAATACAGAAGATTTGCTCATACCTTCCTTTATCCGTGGTATCCACTTTTTGTTGCGATCATCGAGCAGCATACCCATGCCACCTTCGAGATCGGTGCTGGAGGTGATCATGGTGTGGAGGGCAGGCAGATCCTGTTTTACATAGGCGGCCACGAGTTTCTTTAATTCGTCATTCTCCTGTTCATTGCCTTCTATGATGTCTATTATGCCCTTTATCACTGAATCAACAGGAATACTCTTAAGGGCTGCCAACTGGTCTTTAGGGTCTTCGAGGCCGAGTATCTCCTTGCCGGCATCCTGCGCTGCTTTCATTATGTTCTCCTCGTATGATACAGGGCTGGCGCATTTCATTTTTTTGACCTCTATAATAGAAGCCAGCATGATAGGACGGACGGTAGCGAATGTGCTGATATCCATGTGAAGGATATCCTGAACGTACTGGCCAAGCTTCTTGTACTGAGCCGGAGTAAAGTAGGTTTTAAGCTGCTTGCCGGAGGGATCCATCATACCGGCGGCTATCTCCATCATGATCTTTGGGTCGTCGAGGTCCATTTCGAAACAGACCTTTTTGCTTTTTTTGAGCCCTTTTTGCATAGCGGGTGTCCAGAAGTAATCGTTGGGGCAGACCTGGTGTATGGTGCCAAACAGATATGAGGGCTTGTGGAGGTGATTGCCGCTAACACGCCAAAGCAATGACCTGTTTAGGTTGCTATCGGCCTGCTGCGCATGTGTGCCACTGATAAAAGCCAAAATGCCTGCCAGGAAAGTCAATATCATTTTCATGTGGTAAAGTTATGCAGTAAATGAATATCAATGAGTACCTTTGGGCCGCTACAAAACCGGGTTATCGCCTGCATGTATATGCGGGAGGAAAGTCCGGACAGCACAGAGCA
>CAYZKL010000066.1:0-20450 GCA_964478855.1 uncultured Flavipsychrobacter sp. | reverse complement strand
CTGTAGCCACACGTGATAATGCAGATGGGGCTCCTGACAGGGCATTATCTATGAATTCCACCGGCGCAGGTTGGTTAGCATTGTATTCATTGAGTATGACCAGGCGAATGCCAATAAAAGCGAGCGTAACGGCAACGGCACCTGCAGAAATGATAACCGCACGTTTCTTATTTTCATTGGCATAGAAAAAGAACAAAACAGGTATGATACCTACAAAGGCAATAACCGTTTCCTTGGAAAGGAACGACAGGAAGAATGCAATTATACCCAGTATCAAATGCAATGCTTTACCCTGCTTCATATAGTTCATGAACAGGTTGAGCGACCAGAAAGCAAAGAAGAAGCACATCAGTTCATCCCGGCTTTTAATATTGGCCACTACCTCTGTATGAATAGGATGTACCGCAAACACAAAAGCTGAAATAAAAGCAATTGCCAGTTTCTTGCCATCGAAGAACTTATCGAGAAATATGAAGAGCATAATAACACAACCCGCAAACCATACTATATTGAAGAAATGGCCCACCATAGGATTTAGCCCGAAAATACCAACCTCAATAGCAAACATGACCAGTGACAATGGACGGTACATATCATTGGGTATGATGAGATATCCACGCATGTGGGGAGTGGTCATCATCTCACCTATGCCGCCAAAGCCTTTAAGTACCATGGTATTTTCCTTCAGCACCATTACGTCATCCAGCACATAGCCATTCCATAAAGTATTAAAGTATATACCAAAGCATACCAGTGCCAGTAAAATGCACAGATTGCGCATGGTCAGTAACTGAGCACCGGCAGATGAAGATTCCTGTATAGGTGCAACCTGCGGCTTTGCAGGAGCCGCCGCTTTAGGTATGGGTTGTTTGTTTGGTTTCTTAGCCATTGTGTAAATATATCCAACTGTATGCAAATGTAAAATGCTAAGGGCGGAGATTTATGCGATTATATTGTCTATTGATTGAAAATCATAATACAAAAGAGGCACCCCCAATGGGCGTGCCTCTTTTGTATATCAATTACGTTAAACTACTTTGCAATAAGTAACCTTGTTGTTAGCTTGTTGCCCGATACATTGTCCACAAACAATACGGTATATATACCGTTTGCCAGGCTGCTTGTATTTACCTGCTGCTGTGCTGTATTACAATTATCCTGGGTGACTACCCTACCCAATGCGTCTATCAGCTGAATCACACCATTTACACGATCTAAACCTGACAATGCGATTGTTACTGTGTTCTGAGCCGGATTTGGGTATGCAAGTATTTCCAGTGGATTCTCAGAAAGAGATGTAATGCCTGTAGGAGTGGTGGTATAAAAATACTGCGTGAACCCACAACCAAAATCATTGCCATAATTTCCACTGTAGGTATAGCCGTTCAATGGTATAGACGGAGTACCACTCGTTAACTTGTTTATGGTAAATACACCGGCATTGATACCCACGCTTGGGTTAGCATCCCATAACCAGAAATGGAGGCCATCGCAGCTGCCATCGGTTATAACCAGCTTGTAACAGCCCGAAGGCAGGTTCAGTGTATCCACATTCAGCGTGTTGATATTAGACGCTAAGCGTCCTTTGACCAAATTGCCATCCATATCATAGATGCCCCAGGTAGTCTCACATTGGTTAGAGGTAGGTGCAATGCGCTGATTATTGGTCCTGAAAGAAATTTTGAACGTAGAAGGCCATAGTGGGGCTTTTTTGAACTGGGAACGCATGATGTTATTGGCTCTGTCTGCATCCGGAGCACCATTTACCGATAAGATGCGTGCAGTAAACAGGTGCCTTGTAGTATCTCCCGTTGTTTTAATCAAATCAGGAAGCGTGGGTAAAGTAATGTCTGTTTCATCAAATGTCCTTAAGGTACCTACCCATGTATATGTACTCTTTGTTGCAGAATCAACCCAATACTCTACAAGTATAGAATCAATTTTAGCTGCTCCCCTGTTCTTTACATGAATGACCGGAGTGCCGCAGGTAGGATTTTCCCTGAAATGATTTTCATCCCTGGTAGGTGCTACTATCTGCTCAATAGATGCATCAAGCACCTTCTTCATACCACCGTAGTAGAACAATGTACCTTCTGTGGTATAGCTTGCACCACCTGATCCCGCATAATAGTCGAACTGCAGGCCAATGTTGGTTACAGCACCCGGAGCAATGCCCGGCAGGCTATGATGGCCTGAATGCACCAATGCACCCGGGCACCAGTTACCACGGTCAAATATCCATGTACCTGATTGAGGATATAATTGATTCTTGCCGCAATCTGCTCTCCAGATAGTATAGCTGTCCACTTTTACGAAATTGGAATATACATAGTAATTGTGCGAGCAAAATTCACTGCAGCCATTGTTATCGCTGCCATGGCCAGTCACTGTGAATTTGACCTCTGCGGCCCTTGCATTTGCCGGTACCGTATCTTTTATCGTAGGAAAATGAACATTAATGTCGTTGCGGCCACCATGCGACTGATCGCCATATGCATAGCTGCCTGCCCATAATTTGCGTACACCTACCACTTCCCTGTCCGGTGTACCCTCTATGAACACAAACTTTATATCTGCTGTAAAACCACCTGAATAACCGGAATAAAAGATGCGCATAATTGCATTGTCGTGCAGGATCGACGCATAATCAGTCACATCAAATACATAGTTCTGAGTCCAGGTGAACGGTGTACGTGGAGCAGCCGCATTAGCATACGGAGTAATGAGCCTGCCTAATTCGAAAGAACGGCCATCGGGGGTAAGCAGGTAGTTCTGTACGGTATAATCCCAATCGCCACACCATTGTGACCCATCCGGGCATGTGTACTTACCCAGGGTAAAGATCATGTATATGGTACGGTAGGTCTTGCCGGGGGGCAATGAGGGGAACACAACAGCAGAGTCGTAACTGCCATACCATTCCAGTCTTGCCTTGTTTGCCTGTACCCAGGTAGTATCTCCGGGAGCAGCTTTAGTGGTTACACTCATGCACAATAGTGCTATCAAATACATGTATTTCTTCATATCGGTACTTTATAATTAGGTATCAAAGGTATAAGAATACTTCTTTTAACAATATTATTTATAAGAAAAAGTAATCTGTTGCCCATTAAGTCGTACCTTTGCACGCTTAAAAAAATATAAAAAATGCCAGGGTTTACAGTAGCAATTGTGGGAAGGCCGAACGTAGGAAAATCAACACTTTTTAACCGCTTACTGGAGGAAAGGAAGGCTATTGTAGATGATGTAAGCGGCGTAACCCGCGACAGGCAGTACGGCATAGCCGACTGGAATGGCAAAAATTTCAATATAATCGATACCGGTGGATTCGTAGCCCGCTCTGAAGATGTGTTCGAACGGGAGATCCGCAAACAGGTACACATAGCTGTTGACGAAGCCGATCTAATACTCTTTGTATGCGATGTAGCCACAGGCATAACTGCACAGGATGAGGAAATGGCTGATGTGCTTAGAAGATCGACCAAGCCGGTACTGCTGGTAGTCAATAAGGTAGATAACTCGGAGCGTAACCTGTACGCAACAGAATTCTACTCAATGGGCTTTGAAAAGACCTTCTTCCTCTCTTCTATATCAGGCAGTGGTACTGGCGAAGTGCTGGATGAAGTAGTAGCCAACATAAAAGAAGATATAGAAGTAATACAAACCGATAAGGACGGCAACCCGCTACCTAAGTTTGCCATAATCGGCCAGCCAAACGCCGGAAAATCGACGCTGCTGAATGCACTGGTGAACCAGGAACGTACCATCGTATCAGATGTTGCAGGTACTACTCGTGATACCATACATACCCACTACAAGCTATTCAATAAGGAATTTGTACTGATAGATACAGCCGGTATCCGTAAGAAAAAGAATGTACACGAAGACCTGGAATTCTATTCAGTGATCAGGGCAATAAGAGCAATGGATGAGGCAGATGTATGTATGCTGCTGATAGATGCATCGAACGGGCTTACGGCACAGGATGTAAGCATCTTCAGCCTGGCTACCCGTAAGGGCAAGGGCATAGTACTGCTGGTGAACAAGTGGGACCTTGTAGAGAAAGAGACCAACACTGCCCGTGATTTCGAAAAGACCATCAAAGAAAAGTTACAGCCATTCACCGATGTGCCTGTCATCTTCATATCAGCGCTCGATAAGACACGTATCTTCCAGGGTATGGAAAAGGCGCTGGAAGTGTATGACAACCGTAACCGCAGGGTTACCACGTCTGTACTGAATGAAATAATGCTGAAGGAAATAGAACGCTATCCGCCACCAATAGCCCGTGGCTACCTGGTGAAGATCAAGTTTGTGCAGCAGGTACCTACGGCAGTTCCTTCATTTGCTTTCTTCAGTAACCACCCTGATGCGATCAAGGAACCATACAAAAACTTCCTGGAAAATAAACTGCGTGGGCACTTCAATTTCAGCGGTGTGCCGGTACGTATATTTATGAGGAAGAAGTAATTGACAATTCGATAATTTGAAACTGGGGCGATTGACAAAGTGAAGAATGATTAATTATTAACGGAATTGATAAAGTATTTTCATTGAAAACAAGAACATTAAAAAAAGATAAGGTCAACATTATCACCCTGGGCTGCTCCAAGAATATGGTGGACAGCGAGGTACTGAGTGGCCAACTGAACGCGAACGGAATAAATGTGACACATGAAAACCGTAAGCTGGACCATAATATAGTGGTAGTGAATACCTGTGGCTTTATAGATAAGGCAAAAGAAGAAAGCGTAAACACGATACTGCAACAAGTGGCGCTGAAGCGCGATGGTAAACTGGACAAAGTATATGTGACAGGTTGCCTGAGTGAGCGCTACCGCCACGATCTGTTGAAAGAAATACCTGAAGTGGATGCATGGTTTGGTACCATGGAACTGCCACAGATGCTGAAGCAATTCAATGCGGATTACAAATCGGAGTTGATAGGCGAAAGACTGCTGAGCACACCAAAACACTATGCCTACCTGAAGATTTCAGAAGGATGTAACCGTACCTGCTCATTTTGTGCAATACCCCTGATGCGTGGTGGACATGTATCTAAAACTATAGAAGAAGTAGTGACCGAAGCAAAGCGGCTGGTGCAGATGGGTGTAAAGGAAATAATGCTGATAGCACAGGAGCTTACGTATTATGGCCTTGATATCTATAAGAAACGTGCACTACCTGACCTGCTGAAATACCTTTCTGATATACCTGGATTACATTGGATACGACTACACTATGCCTACCCTTCCAAATTTCCGCTGGAGATACTGGATGTAATGCGCGAACGTGAAAATATCTGTAATTACCTGGATATGCCGTTACAGCACATATCTAATAATATGCTGCAGGCCATGAAACGCCAGATAACGAGGCAGGAAATAACCGACCTGATACATAATGTACGTGACCGTGTGCCAGGTATTTGCATACGCACTACACTTATAGCAGGCTTCCCCGGTGAAACCAGGGATGATGTTGAAGACGTAAAGCTGTTTCTGCAGGAAGCACGCCTGGACCGTGTAGGCATTTTCACCTACTCGCACGAAGAGAACACCACCGCACACGACCTTATTGATAATATCCCTGCCGACGAAAAAGAGGCGCGCGCACAGGAGATAATGGAGGTGCAACAGGAAATATCCTTTGAGAAGAACCAGGAAAAAATAGGCAATACCTATAAAGTAATTATAGATAAAAAAGAATCCGGCAGATACCTGGGCCGTACAGAATTTGACAGTGTGGAAGTGGATAATGAAGTAGTAATTTCAGGCGACAAGCCCCTTATAATAGGTGATTTTGTGAACGTAAAGATCACTAAAGCATTTGATTACGACCTTGAGGGGGAAGTAACTGAATAGCTGAGTGCACGGTTTTTGTATGCCATAATAAAACTGATTATTATGCGCATATTTGGAATAGTACTTGTGATAATAGGACTACTGATGTTTGCCTTTAACGGCATCAACTTCAAAACCGAAAAGACCGTAGTAGATGCAGGGCCGATAGAGATCAAAAAGAAGGAAAACAACCATGTAGGCTGGCCCGCCTATGCAGGCGGCGGTGTAGCTATAGTGGGCATCATCCTGATACTTGCTGCCGGCAAAACCAAAAACGGCATCTGATCCCGAATATTAACTACGGAATAAAAATTTGAGTTTTCAACGCCGTTATTGTATTTTCAACAATAATAGTGATGAAAAAGATCCGGATCATAGCGGTAATTGTGGCGGTTGCAATTTGTTCATTTACGCTGAGCACAGAGGAAAAAGCCTATCGCAAAAACTATAACAGTAAAGTAAATGACCTGAACAGGCAACTGCTCAGGCTTACCGAACTGGTATCCGGTACCGACATAGCTACTGAAAGCGGCAAAGCAAGCATTTATAAAGAGATCAGCCATGCAAGGCTTGCACTAAAATCCAGCGACTTCTGGTTACGGTACTTTGAGCCCGTTGCCTATAACCGCATCAATGGTCCAATACCTGTAGAATGGGAGAATGAGGTATTTGAAAAATTTGAAAAACCATACAGGCGAGATGGCGCGGGGCTAACGCTCGCAGCATTATACCTCGAGAGCGAAGCACCTGCAAAAGATTCGCTGCTTAGCCTGATCAATACTTCATTAACTGCCATAAAAACTTTCCAGGCTGATTCCATTACACGGCAACTGGATACATTCGATCATTTTTACCTGGCCAACAGGCTGTTCCTGCTGAACCTTGCAGCTATCTATACTACAGGATTCGACTGTCCGGAAAAAAGCAATATCATACCTGAACTGCGTTCGATGATGAAGGGGGTGAAGGATATATATGAAACATATAACCAGACCTTTCCCGCCGCAAAAATAACGAATGACTACCTGGGCATGTATGATGATGCAATAGCATTTGTAAATGCGCAGCCTGATGACAACACACAATTCGATCACTTTACGTTCATCAGAAATCATGTCAATCCCTTATTTGCCATCAATCAAAAGCTCATTAATGACTACCATGTAGTTTCACGCAATTACAATGATTACACACTCACCAATACCGCATATTCCATTTTTGACAAAGGGTTATATGCCCCGCAAAATGTAAAGGGCATCTACTCACTGGTAGAAGACAGCAAAACACTGGAAGAGATTAAGCACATTGGCAAGCTGCTGTTCTATGACCCAATAATATCAGGAAACAATCAACGCAGCTGCGCATCCTGTCATAAACCCACACAGTACTTTACTGATACAATTGCTGCAGTAAGCATGCAGTTCGATCATTCATCAATGTTGCCTCGTAATACGCCTACGCTCATCAATAGTATATATAATCACCTGCTGATGCTCGACGGCAAACACATTTCGCTTCAGGCACAGGGAAGAGACGTGACCACAAACGCCACCGAAATGGGTAGCGTAGATAAAAACATTGTAGAGAAGGTAATGAACTGTAAAGAATACAAAAAAGCCTTCAAAAAATTCCTGAAGAAAACACCTGAAGAAAACAAAGTGGTACTGGACCACATTGTGTCTGCCATTACCTATTACTACAGCGATTT
The DNA here is from genome assembly GCA_964478855.1 of uncultured Flavipsychrobacter sp. Lineage (GTDB taxonomy): Bacteria > Bacteroidota > Bacteroidia > Chitinophagales > Chitinophagaceae > Nemorincola. The sequence goes on along the minus strand of CAYZKL010000066.1, from coordinate 12,899 downwards.
CAGCAGCTATTATTCTCCGTTTGATGATGCAATAACAAATAGTGCGGCACTGAGCAGCGATGCAGTAAAAGGATTCAATCTGTTCATGGGCAAAGCACAGTGTGCTACCTGTCATTTTGTGCCACAGTTCAATGGCGTGAAACCACCTTACATCACTTCAGAATTTGAGGTGATAGGCGTACCTGCGGATACAGGATTCACTAAACTCAGTGAAGACAAAGGCAGGTACTTAGTGCATCCTGCCGACGAAACAATGCATGCATTCAGAACCGGATCTATAAGAAATGCACAGTTCACCGGGCCCTATATGCACAATGGCGTATTTAGAACGCTGGAGGAAGTAATAGATTTTTACAACGCAGGTGGTGGCGCAGGCCGGCACCTTCATGTACCCAATCAAACACTGTCAACAGATTCATTAAATCTTTCCCCGACTGAAAAAAAAGAATTAATTTCATTTATTCATTCACTTAATGAGCAGATTGTTTTTCAACGTCCACCGGAGAACTTACCGGTATCTAAGGATAAAAAACTAAACAGTCGCAAAGTGGGCGGTGAATACTAAGAATAATAAAATGAAGTACAGCTATACCTTATTGATATTACTACTTGCCATGCTGCTTTCGCATTGTGCTTCATCGCCCCAGAAGATGTATAATATTCCACCCAACCTGCCGGAGCCGATTCAGAAAGACCTGCTGAGTAAACTGGAAAAAGGGAAGAAACTTTATAAGGTTAGTTGCGCGGAATGTCATGGCATATTTACTAAAGGCAGAGACAGCATACCTAATTTTTCTAAAACGCAGATGGATAACTATTCAGCCAGATTCCTTGCACGCGACCCTAAGAACCATGCAGTTGCCATAAAGCTGAACCCGGAGCAACTGAATGAGATCTTCTACTTCCTGCGTTATGTGAAAAAAGGCGGCAAATAGCCTTAATACATTCTGAAAAATTTCCCCGGTAAAGCCTTGATCACACCTTGCATTTCCAGCTGTAACAATGTAGCAGCGAGCATAGAACTTTGCAACCCGGTTGTGTTATAGAGTTCATCTGCATGAACGCTGTCCTTTGTCTGTAGCAGATCTACAATTTTTTGTTCATTGGGCGTAAGTGCCAGGAACAATTGTTTTTGTACAGGCTTTTTACCTTCTTTCTTCCAGTTCATCAATTCCACCAGGTCTTCCGACTTGGTGATCATTGCCGCAATATTTGTACGGATCAGTTCATTGCAACCGGCACTGCGGCTATCGTTTACCCTGCCCGGAAATGCAGCCACCTCCCGGTTGTAACCGCTGGCCATATGCGCAGTAATAAGTGCCCCACCCGACACATGACTCTCTACAACAACAGTAACGTCACTGATACCCGCTACTATCCTGTTGCGCATCGGGAAGTTATTCCGGTCCGGTATGGTATCAGAATTGAATTCGGTAAGTATGCCGCCATGGTCCATCATCTGGTCGGCAAGTGCTTTATGATTATGCGGGTATATACGATCCAGTCCATGCCCCAATACACCCACCGTAGGAATACCCAGCTGGACGCATTTTTTATGTGCTATAGCATCTATACCTAATGCCAGGCCGCTTACCACCAATACATTCTCTACAGCCTGCAATCCTTCCACCAGTTCTTCGCACAACTTATGCCCATAGTCGGTATTCTTTCTTGTGCCCACTATTGCTACGATCTTGGCAGCATTCAGGTCAGCGTTGCCCTTATAGAACATCAGTAAAGGAGCATCAATGCAATTATTCAGCCGTTCAGGGTAGTCTTTTTTAATATATACAGGCCTTATGTCATTTTTTAGAACGAAGTTCAGTTCATGATCCGCCTTTTTCATTATATCAGCGTCCTTAAAGCCCTTAACTTTCACCTCCCCTATCCCATCACTGTTCATTAACTCTTTCAGCGGAACCTTAAATATATTGGTCGCACTGCCAAACCTTTCTAATAAGGCCCTGCCTGTTTTAGCACCAATGCCGGGGACATAGGTAAGAGCCAACTGGTAAAATAATTCCTCTTGTTCTTCTTTTGGCAGCATATTTGCACTTGATGTATAGGTCTTGTCAGATTAAGATTATCTTTGAGGCCGTAAAATAAAGAAAATGAAGAAAATAACGCTGATCATTTTAGCATTGGTAATCGGTTTTACTTCCTGCACACAGGCAAAGACCGTTAAGAAGAAAAAAAAGGTGAAACAATCTGCAACCGAGATCATATCTGTAAAGATGCACCGCACAGCGTGCTTCGGCAGTTGCCCTGACTATACTATTGAGATCAATAAAGATGGTAATGTAGTTTTTACAGGCTTCCGCTTTACTGAAGATACCGGTGTATTTAAAAAGAATATAGGAGTTGCTAAGTCTAAAGAAATAATAGCGCAGTTTGTGGCTTACAGGGCTGATACCTGCCAGGAACTGTATGAAAATCGTATCCCTGACTTGCCGGGATTGAATTTTGAAATTAAATACCCAGCAAAGACCAAAAAGATATTCTGTGCTAATTTTGGCCCGGGCTTCCTGAAAGAACTGGCAGATGCCATGGATGCCGCAGGTAAAAAGGATGACAGCAAAGGCTGGAAGAAAACAGGACCGGCTCCCAAAAGAAGATAATAAGCGCTTGATCACAATAAAAAAGCCCCGATTCGGGGCTTTTTACATTATATATCAAAGGTGTAACTTCTCTTTCTTAGCCAGCAGCTCATCTACTGTCTCGCGATACATTTCATCCGGTACGCAGCAGTCAACCGGGCATACAGCAGCACATTGCGGCTCCTCATGAAAACCCTGGCACTCGGTGCATTTATTGGGCGTAATGTAGTAAGTATCAACAGATACAGGTGCGTGGCGGTCCAGGGCATCGGTAACCGAGCCATCCATAAGTGTAAAAGCGCCTTTTACAGCGGTACCATCAGTAACAGCCCATTCTACTCCACCCTCATATATTGCGTTATTCGGACATTCAGGTTCACATGCGCCACAATTGATGCATTCATCAGTGATCTTTATAGCCATAAGACGTTTTAATTATTTAGTTTATTTGCAGACAAAGTTACAACTTCGCAGTTAATTACAATAGCGAAAACTTATGACGAGCGAATTAACGACAGAAAGCAGGCTCAGACTGCTTATAGCGCTTGGCGACCTGATGACATCTAATGATATTGGCTGGGAAAAAGCAAAACAGAGGGCTGTAGATGCCAATGCTTGGTTCACCCCCGAACATATTGACCTTGCCGCTACCAATATTGCCCGCCAGTTCTTACAAAAAGACAAGCTCGAACAATGGCTGAAACAATACACCCTACCTGCAGGATCAAAGACTGTGGGCATAGTAATGGCCGGCAATATACCACTGGTAGGCTTTCATGACTTTGTGTGCGGGTTTATGAGTGGCCACCACCTGCTGTTGAAATTATCATCGAAGGATGAGGTATTGATGAAATTTTTGCTGGAATCGATGGGCGAATGGGACCCTGCAGTGCTGAAGCAGGTAGAAATAGCAGAAAGACTCAATAATTGTGATGCATATATAGCTACCGGCAGTAATAACACAGCACGGTATTTTCACCAGTATTTCGGGAAACAACCTAATATCATCCGTAGAAACAGGACATCGGTAGCCATACTGGATGGCGCCGAAACTGATGAAGAACTAAGTATGCTGGCTGATGATGTGTACCTGTATTACGGGCTTGGCTGTAGGAATGTGACCCAGGTATATGTGCCGAAAGACTATGATTTTGTGCGCCTGCTGCAGGTTTTCAATAAGCATAACAACTACGCCGACCTGAATAAATACAAGAACAACTACGACTATCACCTGGCCATTTACCTGCTGAACCGTGTGCCGTATATGAGTAATGAGTCGCTGCTGCTGGTTGAAAATGATATGCCGTTCTCTGCAGTTAGTGTATTGCACTATAAATATTATGATAACCGGGAGCAAACCATTGCAGCCCTGAAGGCTAATGAAGATATACAGGCTATAATAGCTGAAGGACAAGTACCATTTGGCCATTCACAACTGCCGTCGCTGAGCGACTACGCCGATGGCGTGGATACTATGGCTTTCTTGTGTGGATTGTAGCGGAACTATAATTTAGACTCTTTAGACAAATACCTGTGGATCTCTGACTGCTCCATATTGGGTATGTTATTTTCGAAGTAGTTATTAGTGAGCAGCCCACTGCCGAAATGCCTTTTGAAATAGGCGGTGGCAGACTCAAACACCCACCGTTTTGCGTCTCCGCTGATCTTGCCGGTTATCTCATTTCCGAATATCAGGAATGTTATTGCTCGTTCCATTATAATGATCATATTTTAAGTATTCCCGGAAACCCGGTCCGGTCCGGTAATGTTCAATATAATCTGCAAAAGCTATCACATCCGCACCTAAAAGAGCATCTCAAGGCTATAGTATAGTAAACACGTGCCACTGAATGAAGAAGTCCGATTTTGTAAGCACTCTTACATCTATAATGCTAAAAAATTACTTTTTTGTTAATGAAGCCGAAATTGTTGGTATTTTATAAAAAAAATGTAGATTTGCGTATTATTAATTTTTTATTCTATTCAAAATGCAAGAAGGTACAGTAAAATTCTTCAATGAAACTAAAGGATTTGGTTTCATCACCCCATCTAACGGTGGCCAGGACATTTTCGTTCACGTTTCAGGTCTTAAGGATCAGATCCGTGAGAATGACAAGGTGTCTTTCGAAGTACAAAATGGTAAGAAAGGTTTAAATGCCGTGAACGTAAAAGTTATCCAATAACTTTTTGCGTTAACGCACCACTTATATCATTGCAAGACGTGCCTCGCACGTCTTTTTTGTTTTTAGTAAGTACTGGTCAAAATATACTACCCTATACGGCTGCTTGTTTACAATAAGTTTTTATCAAAATGACATTTTTATGTTGTTTGTTAACGCAATTTGAATTAAATTTACTTAAATTTTATAAAAATTCTCCTTATGAAAAGACTCAAATTGATACCAATAGTGGCAATGACGCTGGGTTTTGTTACATTTTCAGCATTTCAGTCATGCAACAAAATAGCTCAGAAGCTACTGTTCGACCTCAATATGCAAACCCAGTCGGTAGATGTAGTGATCCCTGTTACAAATAATACTACAGGTACTATTACCGTCGGCCCTGTGATGAGCTACTACAATGTTGACTCCTTCATCAAAGCACAAACTGCTCAACAGTTAGGCGTATCAAACGTAAAGAGCGTGAAACTGGAATCTTGCCTGCTGACCATCAATGATGCAGATGCGACCAACAACTTCGCAAATTTCGAATCATGCCAGGCATCGTTCTTCTCTAATACCAACAGTACGCCGTACAACATGAATATCGATAACAATCCCGATACTTATTCTAATACACTGTCTTTACCGGTAGATAATACAGTGGAACTGAGCACTTACCTCGGTACAGAGTTCACTTACACGCTTACCGGCAAACTGCGCCGCGTGACCACTAAAGAACTGCATTGCACGATACAGGTAACATACAAACTTGACGTTCGTGGATAATTGATCCGAAGCTTATTATAAAAAACTCCCGCTGGATGGCGGGAGTTTTTATTTGGTATATGGTCATTTTTTGACAATCATTTCTTTATTTGGTCCAAACAATGCTATTTTTGTTGCAAACGAACGACAAATGAAAATAGCAAGGACCATATTAGTTGCAGCAACCACCGCTTTAGCATCATTGAGTACAGTTTCTTTCTTTGCCTGTACCAAGGTAAAGTGCAGCGACATAGTGTGCAAGAACGGCGGCGCTTGTACCGATGGCGTATGCTCATGCCCCAGCGGCTTTGCAGGCACCTTCTGCGAGTCTGTGGCTATCACGGCTATCGTTTACCAGAACAATACATTCACCCCTGTAGCTATTAGTATCAATGGTGTAAACGCTGTGATACCTGTAGGCGGCTCTTCTGCTTTTACAGGTAAGTTTGGTGATGTGGCCATAGGTACTGCCACTACATCAGGTTCTGCAAAATCTTTGGGTATCAGCACTCCGGGTGGTGTTATTGGTCTGCCTATCAACTGGAGCTTTGACCATACCTTCCCTGCAAACGATACTATGCGCGTACCTCTGGATATCGGTGCTACCTACTTCTTCCTGCGACTGCACAATACTACCGGCAAGAACATACTGGACTATTATGTCAACTATGCTTTCCCTTACGGCGAAACGTATGAGGATGTAACTGTACCGTCAGACGGCAATACTTACGATCTTGGCTACTACCTGGCATATCCAAATTCGAACGTGCAGGTGCAGACAAGTGCATCCAAAGTTATCTGGAACGCCATCACACTGCCTTTTACCAACAACCAGGTTGCTACCATTACGGTAAAGTAACCGGCTATTTAGCTTTCAGTTTGTCTTTGAATACCTTCTTGAATTTCTCCACCTTGGGGCCAATAACGAACTGGCAATAAGGCTGGTCGCCATTCTCATTGTAGTAATTCTGGTGATAATCATCGGCCTTGTAGAATATTTTGAACGGGGCTATCTGTGTTACCACTGGCTTATCCCAGGCCTGTTCATCGTTTAGTTTTTTCTTATAGCTCTCCGCTTTCAGGTGCTGCTCCTCGGTATGATAAAAAATGGCGGAGCGATACTGAGTGCCCACATCATTACCCTGCCTGTTCAGCGTTGTAGGGTCATGAGAAGTCCAGAATGCTGCAAGCAGTTCATCATAGCTGATCACTGATGGATCATAATAAATATTGCATACTTCAGCATGGCCTGTGGTGCCGTTACATACTTCTTTGTAAGTAGGGTTAGCTACATGCCCACCGGAAAAGCCGGACTCCACCCTATCTACCCCCTTAAGCTGCTGAAACTGCGCCTCGGTACACCAGTAGCAGCCAGCGCCGAAAGTGGCTATATCAAGCCTCTGTGTGGATTCCTTTGTTGTTGTGTTCATTTGCTGAAATGTTTTTGATTTGCTGTACTTATCGTTCTGTGCACAAGCCACAAACTGTAGCGGTACCAGTACTAGTGCCAAGTATTGTTTTAGTTGCCTGATCATTTTATCAAATTTAAGGGTATATACGCAGTAAATGCAGCTGGTGTTTTGCAGCAGTGAACGCATGCAATTGATTTATGTTTTGCTTAACAATACAGGCCTGATTTGACTTGCAGGTTAAAAATATATAGCGAATAGCAAAAAAACTTTTTGAAAATCCGCTGGCTTATCTAATTTTGTCCCCGGAGAGATGGCAGAGTGGTCGATTGCGGCGGTCTTGAAAACCGCTGACTGTCAAAGGTCCGGGGGTTCGAATCCCTCTCTCTCCGCACAGCCCGTTAAACGCAAGTTTAACGGGCTTTTTTTATACCCACTTGAAAACCGATACTCTAAGTCCGGGGGTTCGAATCCCTCTCTCTCCGCCTTCGCCCGCCGAAGCTTTAGTGTAGGAGGGCTGTTCATCCCTATCTCGGGAACATGGCTGAACTTCGGTTTGCTAATGGATGATTAACACCTGTAATTTGATTATTTTCGGGCATTATCTAGACAGAGCTATGAACAATTCAGTCACACCGTTTATCCCGATTGGCAACAGGGACGCCTGGAGCACAATCAGAGGCTATGTGTATCAGGTAAACCAAACCATTTTGAAGTGGTTGGAACTAGACGCAAATGAACGGCTCGAACTGGAGAAGGGAGAAGACTATGACCTGATAAAAGACGTTATAAACGGGAATCCCGATGAACGGGAGCTAGCCCAGATAAAACATAGAGACAGCAACTTCACGCTGAATTCTGAAACGGTAATAGAGAGCATCATCAACTTCTACCTGCACAGGGTAAATAATCCCGGTAAAAAACTACTGTTCAAATTCGTCACCAACACTGCCTATGCAACAGAGCGACCAGCTTTGTTGCCTAAAGGCAAGGCAGGTATCGAGGCTTGGAACGAACTTCATTCAAGCAGCTCCTGGGATGCCGGCGATATACGGTTCTCAACAATCAGGAAACACCTACACAAGAAAATATCTGTCGCCATAACGAAAATTAAGGACGACAATTCAGCGCATAAAAAGCTCTATGAGGACGTATTGGGCTTTTTGGAAGGGAAAGACGATACAGTAATAGACTTTATAAGGTCATTCAGTTGGAATACTGCTAAAGGTAGCAAGGATGGCATTGTCAGTACTATAAAAGAAAACTTGGCGGGGAAGGGCATTGACAAAAGCATGATAGATGCGCTCTACGCTAGGCTATTCCTTTTCGTGTTCAAGACCTTGAGCGAAAGAGGTGAAAAATTTCTCGACACTGCCAAGCTTAAAGAGCAACTCGAGATGCCTGAGTTATCGACGTCTGACGAAACACTTGTCTTGTCTATTGCGGCGCTTATCGGCGAATTGGGAAAACGGATCAATGATCTGGAGAAGCAGGTTAGCGAGCAAGGAAAAGATATATCCTTGTTACTCGACAAGGTGGGTGACATCGAAAAGGTGGACGCAGTATTTGAGTATGCCCGACAAACCTTCTCTATCGATCCCCCGCCACTATTGATAAACGGTTCTGCAAGAAGTGACAAGGTTTTGGAGCTTCGGGCTATACTCGAAGAGTACAGCTGGATAGCTTTTACAGGCACAAAAGGTAGCGGTAAAACACAGCTAGCTGCATTGCTGGCAAGAACCTACCCTCAAAGTTACTGGATAGATCTCCGCGCATTCGACTTGGTGGAAAATAAGTCATCGTTGCTACTGGAGCAATTCCTGGCTTTTATTTCCGGCAAGGAAGTGTCTCATTATAAGCCGGAATGGATTGCTGACGTTGCAGGCAGCTTGCCGGCAAGCTCGGTAATCATTATTAATGACCTGCCACAGACTTCATCTACAACAGGGATCAGTTCGTTGTTGATACTGCTGGCAAACCAAGCAAAGAAATCCGGGATAAAGCTGATTACGACGTCAAATTATCCGATACACTCAGACATTAGAAGAAGACTGAGTGATATAGTATATCAGCAGTACGATAATTTTAATTTGTCACAAGCGGAAATACAGGAATACCTGGACAATAACGGTATTACAGGGTATAATGAGTATGTGGACATGATCTCGGCTGTCACGGCAAACAATCCACGTCTGGTAACTGCGATGGTCTATTACCTTAAAGAAAATGTGCAGGCAGGTTCCGTTGAAAAAATAAAGTCGCTACTTGGAAGCCAATTTCCCCGCGAAGTACTTGCCGACGCCCAGCTGGAGATATCAAGCCATATTCCCGATAGTGACACTAAGGCTCTGCTTTACAGGCTAAGCCTGATCCATTGGGCTTTTGAAACAGGTCTGGTGACACAGATAAGTGCCGTTACGCCATCTGTGCGCTTTGCAAACGAAAAAATGCAACGGCTGCTCAATATATGGATACAGGAGGAGCAGACGAAATACCTGGTATCGCCGATCATTCATGACATTGGCAGAGGGAACCTTGATAAGCAGGAACTCATTGACACATACACCGTGATCGCCAAAGATATCACTTCAAAGAAGGTTATCGATCACATTACGGCCGCAAGGGCTATCTGGGCTTACGTTAGTGCAGAAAAATATAATGAAGCGGGGCTTATTCTTATCAAAGTATATCAGTCAGCAAAGCGTTTGGAAGATGTGAAGTTTATCCAAAGTTGGGGGTACCTCGGATATTGGAAAAATCTTCGGCTGCCGCCACAGATGAATGTATCTGTTAGGTGTTTAATCAGAACAGAGCAAAAGAGAATCGGCATCATGCTTGACGAGGACGCGGGATTTGCGGAAAGAGAATTGGAAAGCTACTTTTCTGAGCCGGGTATTACGATCAGAGAGCGGGCGATGATTCGTATATCTCAGTTAGCTAGCTTCGATGCCACAGATGAAAACTTTCTGGATAAACTGACATTTGTTTTGGAGAACTGGGCATCTTTCGACATGCCGGGCATAGAGCGGGTGGATATACGCATATTGGGTAACGTTGCATGGGTTCCGATGCGCCATCTTGATACACGACACAAAATTGACCAATGGTTAAAACTGATCGGCACAATAAAAGAGCTAACAAATGAAGATTTACTCGATTACGAAATCGGCCCGTCTGCCATTTCTGTATTGGCCAATAATATGGTTGTTAAGGAGAGTGACAAGCCTGGACAAGACCACAATTGGGCGCAGGTGATAGAGACACTGGAATACCTTTACCGGTATTTCTTTGACGGTGGTAAGGAGGTTTTGGCTGCTGTGGTGATGAGGGAGATATTGACCGTGACCTACAGAGGACTTAGGAAAACAGAATATGCCCGGGAGCTTGCCGGGGATGCGATGGCGACATATACTTCGAAGACTGCAGTATTCAAAGTTGCAGATATGATGGGGCGTTTGTATCTATATGATGACAGGGGCATAAGCCAGAGCTATTTCTCAGAAGCAATTGGATGTAATTGTATTGAAGACTCGCTGTACTCAGAGACCCTCATTTATGCAGCAGCCGTATATTCTGATATAGATAAGCAAAAGGCGCTGGGATATAGCCTACTGGCAAAAGACATCGTCGAGACAAATTTCGATTATAGTGAGATAGATGCATTGCCCTACCTAGCGGAAATAGGTATAGCCTATTGGAAGCTTGGAGACAATGAAAAGTCATTCCATTGGTTTGACCTCTTCGTTAAAAGACTGTTTAGTCTCAAGAAGGAAAACTTCGATAGCTTCTGGAAGAACCTACTTAATATTGGGGGCCACACATTAGGCTATATATCGCTTTTGGTAGCTCGCGGTGAACGCCTCAACCAGGTACAGGGATCAGATTACGTAGAGCCTTTTCAGGGATTTTTTGTCACCAATAACCACGACTTCTCCGGGCATTACAAAGAATTCAACGATCCGCTGATAATGGTGCACATGGCGCTCTTCGCCGAGGGCATCGGAGATCTAAGCTCGTCAGGGGCCTGGGCTACGGCGGCCTTCGATCTGGCAAGAAAGTTTGGCGACGCGGGTGTCACGTCGATGATATCTACTTCCTGTAGCTTATACACCTTGATCAATTTTAAATTCGATGAAAGTTTTGAACAATATCAGATTGCTGCTTTATCGTACAGCCTTGCCCAGACCATTGGATTAATGGACTATCAAAAAATGAATGGTGATGAACTATTTAGCTTGATCAATGACAAGAGAGGAGCACAATGGTCCACCGCGGAGGATCGCCTTGTTGACTTAATGATTTTGCCTGCCTGCATATTGTTAAGTACAGCAAAGAACAGTAATGCATCTTCGTGGAGGTCACATAGTGAGAATTTTATTCGAGTTATACGTGACTATATTTCGCAATCACACAAGCCTGAACTCTGGGAGAAGATATGTCAGCTGCTGACCGTGATATTATTGCAAGACCGACCTGAAACACAGCTGAAAGCTTTACTGGCTCAGTATGCTGCAAGCAAGGAAACGCCGTTACAGATTTTATCCATTATAGGACTGATAAACATCAGTAGTGACCACGAATATATCGTGCAACAGCTGGCCAACATAATGCCATATATAACAAAGGAGTCGGGGGATATAAAGGTGCTGAATGCACGTATTCTCGTTCCCTTTGTCAAGAGCAGGCTATTATTTGCGTTAAGAAAAGGATTTGTAGGAGAGAAAAAAGATTTGCTTTCTGCTGAAAGTAGTATTGAACATCTGGGTATCAAAGCACCGGATACCGTCAAGAATTTATTGAAAACGGCACTTGCTGCGCTTGATATCGCTATAGCCGATCCGGATCGGCGGGATTGGCTTTACGAGTCGAAATTGGCATAAAAATGACAATTTATAATTTCTCTTAACTGCTAGTAAAGATTTAGCTGATTAAATATTGGATCGGCAGTTTGTATTCGAAACTATCAAGACAGTGATGCATCTTTTGTGTTGTTGCATGTCGATTAGCCGATTTTTAAATAATCCACGCAATAAAATCAATACATCCTAACAGCCATTAAATCCCCCACAAAAAAATTCGAAATTTGACAACGTCTCTCCGACTTTTGCTTTTTTTAAAATAATCTCGTCCTTCTACATTAGCCTCAAAAAAAATCTAAATAAATTTGCGCAACTCAAAAGTTGCATATATATTTGCAACCTGAAGGTTGCGCATTAATATTCAAAATGAAACAAGATATATTTCAGGCAATATCAGACCCTACTCGCAGGGCTATTTTAACGCTAATTGCGATCCAGGCATTAACACCAAATGCATTGGCGGAGAAGTTTGATATGAGCCGGCAGGCAGTATCAAAGCATATTAGAGTATTGCACGAATGCGAATTGATCAAGCCTGAGCAGAACGGCAGGGAGATTTATTATCACTTCAATGCAAAAAAAATGCAGGAATTTGACAATTGGTTAGCTCAGTTCAGGCAAAACTGGGAAACTCAATTTGATCAACTCGATAAACTATTATCAACGATAAAAGACCAGAAAAAATGAACAACGATTTGCTATTTGATTTTAATGTTGACAAAGCTGCGAAAACGGTATTTATAACCAGGGAATTTAATGCTGGGCAGTCTTTAGTATGGGATGCTTTTACTAAGCCGGAATTACTGGACCAATGGGGAGCACCCGCACCAATGCGAGCCAAAACTAAGTATATGGATTTCAAAGTCGGGGGGCGGAGATTTTATGCCATGATAAGCCCTGATGGGCAGGAGCGATGGGCGATACAGAAATATACTTCCATTAGTCCAAAGACTAATTTCAAAATGTATAATTGTTTTGCAGACAAAGATGAAAACCCTGAGTTGCCCGGCTCTGATTGGGATTACACTTTTAGCGAACAAAACGGAAAGACAAAAGTCAGCATTACTATCTATAACGAATCCTTTACCCGCATGGAGAAGATGATTG
>CAYZKL010000065.1:20930-21381 GCA_964478855.1 uncultured Flavipsychrobacter sp. | reverse complement strand
TCCCCTATCCGCTCTAATAGCTTACCAAGATGATAATAGGTAGCACCATATGCCGGCGAACCTGTAAGATTTATTTCAAAATGAATCCTGGCACTTACCTCATCACCTACTTTTACGTATTCAAGAGCCAGTGCATGGTTCAGAAAACTATCTGCAGGCGTACTCTTTAAAAAATCTTTGATCTTCTCTATTCTATCATTCATGATAACCTGATTATACTGCAATAGACAAAAGTAAAGAGTAGCAATGAAAAACTGGCTTATTCCCTAAAGGGTATTTACTTTCATTAAGTAGTATTATTAAAGATTGTAGTCAATTTAAGCGATGTAAAACCGCTATTTGAATGCTATAAAATCCTTAAAATCCACTTTTACGGAAGACTTTTGCCCTAATTTCCCTACATTTGCACCCCTAAACAAGGTTCTTAACTTATATGATCAGCCGAAGGAAT
>CAYZKL010000065.1:19017-20920 GCA_964478855.1 uncultured Flavipsychrobacter sp. | reverse complement strand
TGATGCAAACGCTATATACGCTTGCCTCACTGGAGCATGGCGCGCAAGGAAACAAAGAAGCAGCAGTACGGATACTGAATGATAAGCTGAACCAGGTGCTAGACGTTTTCACTGTATCTGTATTATATACATTGCGAATAGCGCAGTACGCCGAAACAGACGCCCAACACAGATCCTCTAAGTATCTGCCCAGTACCGAAGACATGAACGTTAATACTCGCATAGCTGGCAACAGCTTCGTTCTGAAAATGCTGGACAATGCCTCGTTCAAAGAAAAAATAAAGAAAGATAAGCTGGAGCGCTTCGTTGACGAAGAATGGGTTAAGAAAACCCATCAGTCGCTGGCTAAAAGCGAAGAATACAACCATTATTTATCCCAAAAAGAGCTTACACCTGCAATTGAAAAAGACATTATCCGCTATATCTGGGAAAAGCAGATAGTGGAGAATGAAAACCTGATCAGCCACTTTTCAGACGAACTACCGGGATGGGAAGATGATCAGGAGCTGATCATGATGCTGATGCAGAATTTCTTTAACGGTAGCAGCAAAGTCAATTTTTTAAATCTTTTATCCGGTGAGAAAAAAGACTATGCACATGACCTGCTGCAAGCTGTTATAGAAAAAGAAGCCTACTGCATGGAACTAATAGAACCACGCCTTAACAACTGGGATAAAGAGCGTGTAGCACTTATAGACCTGCTGCTGCTGCGCATGGGTGTTTGTGAACTGCTTTACTTCCCTACTATACCTACCAAAGTAACCATCAATGAATATATAGATGTTGCCAAGCAGTATAGTACACCGCAAAGCGGACAGTTTGTAAACGGCGTATTGGACAATATACTTAAAGCCCTGGTGACAGAAGATAAAATAAGAAAAGTAGACAGGAAGGGTAACTCATAAATTACAAACTGAAATAAATATCTAACAACAAGAATATGAAACGCATACTTATTATATCATTAATTGCGTTTGCCGCGTGCAACAACAATAATGCTGATAAGAACAAAGTTGCTGAAACCAAACTACCTACCACTCTTGTCAGCAACCCACACACCGCAGACGGTATTGATACAGTTGCAGCCGACAGAAAACCCATTATGACATTTAAGGATACGCTCCATGAATTCGGAGCTATTCATGAAGGAGAGACCGTCCAGTATGAATTTGCTTTCACTAATACCGGAAAAACACCCCTAATAATCAATTCTGCATCTGGCTCTTGCGGCTGTACTGTTCCGGATTACCCGCACGATGCAATAATTCCGGGCAGCAGCGGAGTGTTAAAAGTTACGTTCAACTCTCGTGGGAAACAAGGCCACCAGGAAAAATCTGTATCTATACACACCAATTCACTACGTGGAATAGAAATGTTGTATATTAAAGCAGATGTGGCTGCGAAGAAGTAAATTTGCAATCAAATACTTGAAATTAGTTTTTTAATCATAATCATCAATAAAATGCAATTGAATTTAGCAACCGTAATGTTACAAGCCGCACCTGCACCGGGTGGTAGTCTAATGCCTATCTTTCTGATGGTAGGTATGTTTGTGGTGATGTATTTCTTCATGATACGTCCACAGGCCAAAAAAGCAAAAGAGCAAAAGAAATTTGCGGACAGCATGACCTCCGGCGAGCAAATAGTAACTACTGCCGGTATCCATGGTCGTATCAACCGCGCAAATGAAGATGGAACCCTGCAGATCGAGATCAGCCGTGGTACATTTATGACCATTGAGCGTTCTGCCGTATCTATGGAAATGACTGCTGCTGCTCGTAAGAAAGCAGATACTGCATCTGGCATAGTTGCTACAGCTACAAAATAAATCACTTGTCCAATGCTTAAAGTTGGTATTACAGGCGGCATTGGTTCAGGGAAATCTATGGTATGCCAGGTGTTT
>CAYZKL010000065.1:7993-19007 GCA_964478855.1 uncultured Flavipsychrobacter sp. | reverse complement strand
ATGAACCGGGCAAACTTGAACAACTCAACGCTTTGGTTCACCCTGTGACAATCAGCTACGCAGCTAACTGGGTAGCAAAACAATCTGCTCCTTACATTATTAAAGAGGCTGCAATTTTCTTTGAAAGTGGCAGCTACAGGGATATGGATATTATGGTAGGTGTCTATGCAACGCAAGAGTTACGTATTCAACGAGCCATTAACCGCAGCGCTCTAAACAGAGATCAGATATTGTCCATTATTGCAAAGCAAATGGACGAAGATGAAAAAATGAAACGCTGCGACCGCGTTATCATTAACGATGATGTTATTGCCGTTATCCCCCAGGTACTGGAGTTACACAAGTCATTTACCTCAAAGTGAATTTTTACATAAAAATACCGGCACTGCAATGCAGTACCGGTAGCAATGAAATTTGTGTAAACTATCTGCGGCTGCTGATATAGTCATTCAGCGACTGTTTGCTGGCATCAAAGCTAAACACACTTGATACTTTAAAGTAGTTATTAGCATCCACGGTCCTATCAAACGCATATTTTGCAAAGTTCAGCTTCGAGTCATCGAAAGAAAACAACTGACACAGTTCCATCACCTGATCGGTAGTAACAAAATTACTTGCTAATACGGTCTTAGCAGTTGATAACCTTGTGTTATCAAATGAAGAATTGGATATCGCCTGTTTTGCATCACTGAATGTCCTGTTATCCATAGGCATTGGCCTTGGTGGAGGAGGTGGTGGTGGTGTATTATAATTATTATCGTTTGTAGTAGTGGTAGTGGTTTGAGTAACTACCTGTTGATTGTACGGATCGACATATGTTGTTTCTGTAACTGTAGTTATTTCTTTAGGCACGCCATAGTTCATCATAAACTCCCCACGCTCTGGCCGGTAGCCACGATCAACCTCGGTACACTTATGGAATTTGAGCCTCGCCATACCATCCCTGCCCCTGACAATTTTCAATGTCATGTTCACTGCCTTACCATCAACCGGATCAGCGATGTTTACTGTCTTACGGATAGCAGCTGCCCTGCTGTTAGCAAATACTACCTGGATGTCATTACCATATTTAGGCAGACCCTCTACCCTGATACGGGACTGAGGCATATTATTCTGGTTTACACCATTGAGAATAAGAAAGAACTGTTCTCCATTTTCAGAAAAAACGGTCAACGAGCTTGGTTCGAAATTACCCCTACCGCCACCACTTCTCTGGTAACCACCACCCGGCTGGGCGAATGTGTAAACCGGAACAAGCAAAATAAATAAAAACAAAAGTGACCTTGATATCATAAAATTGGTTTTGAATTGCAAGATTAATAAAAATGTTTTGATGTTCACTGGATGTAATTCAATTTGTATGCCAAAATAGCGCTGAATTGTAGCTGTTTTTGCATTATAATTTGTTAAACATTCTTATAATTTATCTTACAAGATAACCAATAGATGTTTATAGCGTAGTCAAGGAACATCTATGTTTGTGCCGACAAGTCGCTAAAATAAGAACGCCTCCTTATACAGGAGGCGTTTAGTATAGTTTATAATAAGACACTATTTATTGATCGTTAGTTTCTGCGAGATCATTTCTTCATCAAAATAAACATTGACAATATACACCCCGGCAGGCAAGTTTATATCCGGTACAGATATCCTATTGTCATTTGATGGTGTAAACTGATTCGTATATACTGTACGTCCTTCCATACTGATGAGTTTGATCGTTACAGGCTGTTCCACGGGCTTTGTCAAAACAATTTCAAATACACCATTGTTAGGATTAGGTACTACTTCAATTGCCTGGCCAGTTGGTATTATTTCTTTTACCGCAGCGGCATTCCTTACCAAAACACTATCGAGGAATGTTGTAGAACAAGTTCCCGTTGACACTGTAAGTGTTATTTTCTTCCAACCCGTTGTGGTCCATTTCACATTAACAGGCCCGGCTGTAGTTGAAGTTGCAGGAATAGCAGATGTACCAAAATCCCATGCATACGTAGTGCCTGTAGGAGCCGTACCAGTGAATGTGAAAGTATCAGTCTCATTTATATTCTTCATATGGCTCGATATAGAAAAGACAGCATTAGCAGGACAGACTGCAATTCGCGCCCACCATGTATCCCACAGATTTGCAGAAGCAGGAACACTTTCCTGTATTGTCCAGAAATCAACATTATTACTTGGATCTATGCAAGTAGATGAATAATCGCCCCACCTGTTTTCGGTACCACCAAACCTTTGGACATAAGTGTTTTTACCATGTCGGTATGTAAACAGAGGCCTCATAGAATCGAGCGGATCGGAACTGTAACGCATAGCATATGCAGCACTTGGATGAATATTGGCTGACATATTTGCAAAACCAACTACTGCATCGTCATTTTTATTGACCGATATTGACGGGAAACAATAAAATGAAGGTGTTGCGGGATCATCGATTATACCATTCTGAAGCGGATTTGCGGTTGTATCGAGCTGCCACCACATTACTGCAGACCGTGTAGCGGTGCCTGGGTTAGGCCTGAATATAGTATGAGCACACCATAGCTTACCATTCCTTTGTACCAGGTTAGTGATGCGGTCATCATTGGTCTGTATTTTTTCAGTACTGCCTAATTGTTTCGCAAAATCATTACCACCCGGCGCACGACTCGCCCAGGTAATGGCCGAGGTAGGGAATCCAATACTGCTTGACAAAACCGGTGCACCTACCGGTCCTGTTATCTTCCTAAGGCGTAATTGACCAGGAGAATTATCGTACATATTCACGATGAAAATATTAGCCTCAGTAGAATCGTAGGTAAGAGCAGGACATAAAGTAAAAGAAGAAGAAGCTGAAATTTTAGTGTAAGGAGCTCCAGTATTGGCCATCATAGCGGCCTTGTCAAATACATAAGCTACAGCACCGGTGGCACCACCTGATGTATTCTGGAAAAAATTACCGGTCACCACTACCCACTTGCCGTTGAATCCGACATTTGGAAAATCCAGCCATGATTTACCTGTTGGATCAACCAATACTTTGAACCTGTTCCAGGTTCCTGTAGGGTTACTGGTTTGCGAAACGGAAATCATTAATTGTGAGTTTGCTGCTTGTCCGTATGCAACGGCAACCATGATCCATCTACGTGCATAAGGGTCATAATGCACCCTTGGGTCAAATGTCCCATTACCTGAACCTAACATAGAAGACCACCAAAAATCCAGAGAAACATTAGAAACATTGGTGCCATTTTTTCTTTGAATACGTATATTTGAATTAATAGCAGTTATACAATAATTAGAATCAACCCCACCGTGAGTATCAGGTGGAATGAAAGAACCAGAGGAAATTGTTGAGATAAAAGTATCCGCAGGCGGTTTGGAACCAGGGAGGTATGCCGAGTAGTTTGTTTCACCGATCTGCCTTGCAGTAGCTCTGTTAATCCTGCGAACAAGCAATGGATCAGGGGTCGGTTGCATTCCACGGTTAAAGTCCTTTTCTTGCTCCTCTTCTACAGGCATTAACCTCCGTTTTGTATTCACTGGATGTTCCAATTCATAGTTAGCCCTTTCGGTGAAATTTAATGTACTTAATACCTCTGCATTACCATACTCATAAGTTATTATCTCCTTTTTTTGCGCGTAAAGTATATTAGAAATAAGCAAACATGTTGATATCCCTATTAAGCCGAGCTTAATTTTATTCATAAAATCTATTTTAACAAATGTAAACAAAAAACGAATTCGATCATTACGAAGCTAAATAAGATGAGAACATCGCTATTAGATAATTAACAATAAGCTGATGAAGGTCATTGCCAGATGAGGTATAGATAGCGTAACTTTATTTGTCATTGCAATAAATTCATGAAAAGGGAGAAAATAAAGAAAGTTATCAAAAAGAAAATACAGGAAGCGATAGCTCCCTGTAGGAACATTGGTGTTGATTTTGATAAGGAGACAATACACAAATTCAGGGTTGCAGTAAAGGTTATACGTTCTTTTCTTCGTTTATATAGAATGCAGGCGAATGACAGTCACCCAAAGATTCCGAAGAGCTTTAAAAAACTGTACCTCATTGCAGGCTCAATTAGGGACAAACAATTGGAACTTGAACAATTGGGTGAAAAAAAAGAGCTATTGCCATTATACACTCAACGCTTACGAAATCAACTGGCACAGCAAAAACAGCAGTGGATTAAGAACTATTCGGAAAAGGTGCTACATAAGGTTACTAAAAGATTCACTAGTTATGACTATTCAAGATTACCTTCCGGTTCACTGGATTCATTCATTGAGAATAAAATTGGATTCATCGGCGAACTGGGGCAAAAAAGCAGGGTTACAGACGAAGAATTGCATACAATACGCAAAGACATCAAAGATGTGATCTACAACACCAAGCTGGCCAACAAAAAATGGTTAGAGGCTAACAAGAAAACCGGAGCTTTACCAGCTAAACAGCTTAATTATTTATCGGCGGAGATCGGGGATTTTAATGATGACCGAATCATGCTGGGACGTTTACAGTCGTTTTCATCTAAGGCCTTAAAGCCCGACGAACAATTAATGATCAAAACTATCTGTGAGCATACTGAAATAAAGCTGCTTGATAAAAAGAGGGCAATACTAAAGGAACTTGTGCAGCACGCCAAGCATAAATAAAATAGGCGTTGGAATATATATATTCATCAGTATTTCATTTGCTTTACTATACGTAGTATGGATTGAAACAAAACAATTAAATATAAAATTTATATTGTTTTGTTCCCGTTTATTTAAAATTTACCCCTTCAAATTCGTTCGGGAATTTGAAAACCAATATATTTACCTGAATATTTTTAATTGAAAAGCCTATGCAATTTAAGAAGGCAAAAAAATTCATCCTTGACAAGCTTAAAAAAGAGTTGCCCAAGCATCTCACCTATCATAGCGTGGGGCATATCAAGGATGTTTATACTTCTGCTGAGAGTCTGGCAGAACTAGAAAATGTTGATGGCGAGGACCTTACTTTATTGCTTACTGCGTGCCTTTTTCATGATTCAGGTTTCCTAGTGAACCAAAAAGACCATGAATTCAATGGATGCCAGATAGCCCGCCAATACCTTCCTGAATTTGAATATACACCTGACCAGATCGAAAAAATATGCGGTATGATCATGGCAACACAGATACCGCAGACCCCTAAGAACAAACTGGAAGAAATCATCTGCGATGCTGACCTGGATTACCTGGGGCGCGACGACTTTTTCAGCATCGGTAATAAGCTGTTTGATGAGTTGTGCATGTATGGGATCATAAGTACTGAAAGTGAATGGAATAAGCTGCAAGTACGCTTTCTCAGCAAACACCACTATTATACCAAATCAGCAATAAGGCTAAGGAAAGCAAAGAAAGCGGAACATCTGAAGCTTATAAAATCACTGATCAAAAAATAACACTATACCTTCATGAAGTTACTTAGCCAGTTGAATGCTAATGTACAGGATACGATATACACTATTGCCGGAACAATAGTTTCAGCATTTGCACTAAAAAGCTTTCTGGTACCCAATAGTTTTCTTGATGGTGGCGTTACAGGTATCTCGCTGCTATTGCATGATATATTCCATTTCAATCTTGGACTTACAATCATATTAGCCAACATACCGTTCATCATTATGGGCGGGTTTCATGTTAATTGGCGGTTTGCTGTTAAAACGCTAACCTGCGTAATCCTATTGGCAGCATGCCTGGAATTCATACCCTACCCGCTTGTAACGACCGACAAGCTGATTGTATCAGTATTCGGAGGGTTCTTCCTGGGCTTAGGTATTGGGCTGGCTATGCGTGGCGGCTGTGCACTGGACGGTCTTGAAGTATTAGCCCTTTATACGCTTAAACGAAGCAGCTTTACCATCAGTGAGATCATACTAGGGCTCAACGTTATCATCTTCCTGATCGCGGCAATACACTTCGACCTGCAGGTAGCATTATATGCGATGCTTACCTACTTCATTGCCAGCCGAACTATCAACTATGTGATAGAGGGCCTGGAGGAATATACGGGTGTTACTATCATATCAGAGAAAAGCGAACAGATCAAAGAGAAGCTTGTATTACAGCTTGGCAGGGGAATCACCGTTTATAAAGGTGAGCGAGGATTCATGAAAGAGAGCTTTGACGTCAGCCAGGATTGTGATATAGTCTTCACCATAGTTACCCGGCTGGAGGTACGCAGACTTAAGAATACGGTGCATACAATTGATCCAAAAGCGTTTATATTTACGAATACGATCAAAGAAGCAGCAGGCGGGGTACTCGTAAAAAGACATAAAAGTCATTAATCTTAAAAGAACTCGTTATGGCAGCAACAAAAGACGCTCCGATACTTGCCGGGCGTGAATATGTACCTGATGATGAGCATATCATCGTAGAGCAGATGATACAGCAGATGAAAGACCAACTCATCAGGCTGTATAAAGATACTCCTACACTCAGGCAGGTACATAACAAGATGCACGGCCTTGTGAAGGCTGAATTCACTATTGAAAAGAACCTGCCGGATAATCTGAGGATCGGTATCTTCAAAGAGCCTAAAACCTACTGTGCATGGGTAAGATTCTCTGCCGGTAATACCAAGCTACAGCATGACAATAAGCTGGATACCCGTGGCATAGGAATAAAGCTGCTGGATGTACCGGGAGACAAGTTGCTGGATGCCACTAAGAATGGTAATACACATGACCTGATCTTCGCAACATCTCCTGTCTTCTTTGCAAAAGACCTTAAGTCTTTTCACGGGCTGATGACAGCAAGTATTTCGCCGAACCACCTGGCCATACCGCTTTACTTCCTGAGCAACATCAGGATGGCGATCACGGCCCTGACCAAGGTACTGTTCAAATGCAAACACCTGCTGGAAATACCTTAATTCAGTATATCCCCCTACCGCTTTGGAGATGAACATACAGCAGTAAAGTATATCATGCGACCATCTGCCGGAACTACAGTGGAACATACAGGTACAAAAGACTTCGACCACCTGAAAACCAGCCTGCAAGCAACTCTTGCCAAGCATGATGTTAGTTATGACTTCTTTATCCAGTACCAGGATCAGCCGGAGCAGATGCCTATAGAGAATTGCTCAATAGCGTGGACCTCAAAAGAGATCAAAGTAGCTACTCTGCGCATGCTAAAACAGGATTTTGATACTCCTGAAAGGAGAGAACTTGGGGAGAACCTGATGTATAATCCATGGAACAGTTTACCTGAGCACCGCCCTCTTGGCGGGCTGAACAGAGGCCGTAAGGTGATGTACGAAACCATGTCCAAATTCAGGCTGGAGCGTAATATCAAGCCAGCTGCAGAGCCTGCATCGTACCCTAACTTCCTGACAGAGCCTAATTCAACTTTAAACAATACAAAAACAACCAGCAATATGGCAACTCCATCAACCAATTTACAGGTAGTGCAAGACCTATTTAAGTTTTATGGACAGGGCAACATACAAGGCTTCATGTCTTTGCTTGATCCTAATATAGAGTGGATAGAACCCGGCGACCCGGCAGATATACCGTATTCAGGCGTGTTCAAAGGCATGGCGGGAATAGGCCAGATGATGGGCATTATACAGAAATCGGTAAAGATGAAGTCATTTGCTGCTACGAGCTTTTGCGTGAATGATGATACCAATACTGTAACGGCTATGGGCAATAACGAAGCAGAAGTAATAGCTACCGGCAAGTCGTACCAGACGGACTGGGTATATGCATTTTCGCTGGTGAATGGTAAAGTAACACGTATACAGGTGTATATGGATACGCTTACCATGGCAAAAGCATTCAAATAGATACTTACTAAACAGGTGAAAGCAGCCCCGGGAGCAAAATCCCGGGCTTTTTCGTACCTGACAAAACGAAAAGGGCCGCTATTGCGGCCCTTTCATATTACATATTATAATACTATTATATTTTTGCTTTCTGAGCTTTGCTGATAACAGCAACCTGCAACAGATAATATGCACCAAACAGCATGATACTACCTGAAAGCTCGCCCAACAAAGTATTCTTAAAGAACGGGATAGCGGCAACGTATGTATTGACAAGACCAGTGAAGCCGGTACCGTAGTTGTAAAGATCAGCTTTGCCGGTTTCCATTGCTACCCATACACCAAAGTTGCTGAGGATGAAAAACAATACCGCACCGCCAACTGTATAACCCAGAACTTTTATAGCTTTTGGCTCCCTCATAGTGCTGCCCATAAAAGTAACAAGCAGTAAAGCGGCATATACAAATACCTGCTCGATGCCATAGAAGCCCTGCCATGTAGTGAAGATAGAGATATACAGATCGCCCATGAGCTGAGCCAGAACAGGAAGCAGTATAGCTATGCGCTTATCTTTGATAACTGCACCGCTGAACAGACCGAGCGCACATAAAGGCGCAAAGTTGTACAAATGGAGCTCGTGGTTAACGATACGCGCCACACCTGCCATAACTATAAGGCCTGCAGCAATAAGGAAGTTTAGTTTATTATTTTTCATATGATATTTCTTGTTGCAAAAATAGGAACAATTTGGTACAAAGCCTATAGCTTTTCATACTCTTATTGAACCAGGTTATTTAGTATCGTAAGCCCACCTGATATATGTAGAGCCCCATGTAAACCCGCCCCCAAAGGCAGCCAGAATTATATTATCTCCCTTATGCAGCTTATCCTGCCACTCCCACATACACAGCGGCAAAGTTCCATTGGTAGTATTGCCGTATCGGTGAATATTGATCATCACTTTCTCCATAGGCAGGCTCATACGGTCTGCTGTTGCAGATATGATGCGCATATTGGCCTGATGGGGCACCAACCAGCTAATATCATCGGCAGTTAGGTTATTGCGTTCCATTATCTCGGCAGATACATCTGCCATATTCTTTACAGCAAATTTGAATACCGCCTGACCTTCCTGGTACACAAAATGTTCTTTGTTCATTACTGTTTCCATAGTGGCAGGCTTTACTGAGCCGCCAGCCTTCTGGTGCAGGTATACACGACCGCTACCATCTGTACGGAGTATTGAATCTATGATACCGAAACCATCCGCATCAGGTTCGAGCAGAACGGCGCCGGCGCCATCACCAAATATGATAGATGTAGTGCGGTCCTCATAGTTCATGATAGAACTCATTTTGTCCACCCCTATCACTATTACCTTCTTGTGCTTGCCAGTTTCTATGAACTGAGCACCAACATTAAGCGCAAAGATAAAACCACTACAAGCGGCGTTGATATCGTAACCCCAGGCATTTGTAAGGCCTGCTTTGTCACAAATAACATTTGCGGTGGCCGGGAACTGCATATCGGGAGTAGTAGTAGCGCATATCACCATTTCTATCTCCTTAGCATCAATACCCTTTCTTTCCAACAGGTTCTTAACTGCTTCTACAGCCATATCACTACTACCCTTCCCTTCGCCCTTGAGTATACGTCGCTCTTTGATACCGGTACGGCTCTGGATCCACTCATCTGTGGTGTCCATCATCGTTTCCAGTTCCGCATTGGTGAGTATATAATCCGGAACATATCCGCCCACAGCCGTTATAGCAGCATGAATCTTCTGCATTTATAAATATTTATTTGCGCAAAACTAATAAAATTAGCTGATTAGCCGATTAGCTAATTAGCTGATCCTTCCGGCATTCCTTTGAATTAACATATCGTTGAGGAGGCCTACAAGGCACAATTCATCAAAATATTACATACTCATACCACCACAAACACTCAATACTTGCCCTGTAACGTACTTGCCCATGTCGCTGGCCAGAAACAATGCTGCATTGGCAATATCCTCGGTAGTGCCAAAACGGCCCAGAGGTATCTTTTCGAACCATTTTTCGGCACCGTCGCCCTGAAGGTAGTGAGTCATGTCTGTTTCCACGAAGCCGGGAGCGATGGCATTGCAACGGATGTTGCGGCTACCTATTTCCTGGGCGATACTTTTGGTGAAACCTATAATACCTGCTTTACTGGCCGCATAAGCGCTTTGTCCACCATTTCCCTTAACACCTACTATAGAACTGAGATTGATAATACTGCCTGAACGGCTCTTCATCATAGGGCGAATGACCTGCTTAGTGAGGTTGTAAACACTTTTCAGGTTGGCCTGCATAACCTCATCCCATTGCTCAGGAGTAAGGCGTAGCAGCAAATTGTCGCGGCTGATACCGGCATTATTTACACAGATATCGATGGTACCAAAATCTTTTGCCACATCATTAGCCAGTTGCTCAGCAGCCTTGTAGTCGCCAGCATCGCTCTTATAGCCTTTTGCTTTTACACCCATGGCTGCCAGTTTTTCTTCCAGTGCCTTAGCCTTTTCTTCAGAAGACAAGTATGTAAATGCAATATGAGCGCCATGTTCGGCAAATTTGAGTGCCACGCCCTCGCCTATTCCACGGCTTGCGCCTGTTATCAATGCTACCTTATTTTCGAGTAGTTTCATTCTGTTTGTTTTGGACCGCTAAAGTAATATTTATTCCTTTAAGTCGTAAGTGTATGCTTCGCTTACCAGCTACGAGGCGGGAGTGAACATACAAGTGTGCAGTTTTGTTAGGAACTGAGTTTGGTTGAACGAGCCGATAATATGGAGCAATGGAGGGTCATTCTGCCACGAACATAGCTACATAGTGGGCACCTCTCCATAACCAATAGCAATCCGAATGACCCTATGAAAAACGGTTGTTCATTGAGCTAGTATAACCTTACAACATTAAAAGCACCTTTAGAACACCTAAAGGTAGCATAGGAATGAATAAATTTTCGAGTGAAATACCCACATATTAAGGGCCTGAATTACCTGCAATCCGCACCGGAAAAGGCAAGACCGATAAAAAATGTTGTGGATAAAATCTGAGCACATGTTGATCCGCCGAACTGCAAGATCAGGACAAACGAACAGATGAAATACCGCCATCTAATTTCCATACCTGGCCGGTGACAAACCCCGAACTATCACTGAGCAATAATTGTACAATTGCCGCAATATCTTCGCTTTTGCCT
>CAYZKL010000065.1:0-7983 GCA_964478855.1 uncultured Flavipsychrobacter sp. | reverse complement strand
CTGCGGTTCTTTTAGTCTCAGTTTCTAATAACCTGGATGCCAGCGGTGTATCAGTAAGCGATAATGCCAAGCAGTTAACTCTTATCCGCGGAGCCCATTCTGCAGCCAATGAACGTGTCAAGCCTTCTATTGCCCCCTTGGCCATGGCGATAGAGGCATGATAAGGCATACCAATGGAGACAGCTACCGTGCTGAAAAGGACTACAGAAGGATGATCTGCCTTTTGAAGATTTGGCAGATATTTCTGCAATACCCTTACTGCACCATAAGCATTGATATTCATATCGCTGACTATATCTTCCTGTTTTAATCCCCTGAATGGCTTAAGGGTGATACTGCCGGGACAATAAATAATACCATCAAGTACCTCAAGAATTTCCGGCAATACATCCGTAGTCACATCTGCACAGAAAGCGTAATGAGCATCTTCGGAGGTACGCCTGTTAATCGCAAAAATGGTATGCCCGGCAGCCGTTAACTGTTGAGACAGATTCTTACCGATTCCAGATGTGTTTCCAATAACCAGGTAGTTGGCCATTTTATATGATCATTTGATGTGTTGTAAAAACTCACGCTTCGTTGACTCTTCGCTAAACTTTCCTTCATAGAAGGAAGTAATGGTAGCTGATGCACTATCCCTGATACCACGGGAAGATACACACATGTGTTTTGCGTCAATCACCACTGCAACATCGCTAGTGCCGAGAATACGTTGTAATTCCCTGCCAATTTGCATGGTAAGACGCTCCTGAACTTGAGGCCGTTTTGCGAAATACTGTACTATACGGTTTAGCTTAGAAAGCCCGATCACCTTGCCGGATGAAATATAGGCCACATGAGCCATGCCATATATAGGAACAAAATGATGCTCACAATTGCTGTAAAAGGTGATGTTCTTTTCCACCAGCATTTCACCATATCCGTATTTATTGTCGAATAAGGCAATTTCAGGTTTGTTAATCGGATCGAGACCGGAAAAAATCTCCTTGACATACATTTTTGCCACCCTATGCGGTGTACCCTTCAGGCTATCATCGGTAAGGTCCAGGCCGAGTGTATTCATGATCTCGCGAAAATGATGGGCTATTGTTACCATCTTTTCAGCATCAGATATAGCAAAGGCATCCGGCCTTAATGGAGTATCCACACCTGTGTAAACGTGATCATCTCCATCACTGTCATATTCATCACTCTCGGCCTGAAACGCATCTGTGCCGGTATTACTCAATAAAATTACGTTCTCATTCATAGTGAAATATCTTCAGATCAATAATTATATGGCGGTGTTATGCCCACCCTGTTGCCTCGCACTGTAATTATGCAATAAAAAAACAGCCCTTCTTAAGCGATATACACAAAAGTACGCTTAGTTTTGTTTACTTTTTTAATAAAAAAATTAAACAAAACTATAACCGCATTGAGATTATCTATACCGTATAAAGAACTGAAAAGGCGGCTCAACTGATCGAAATTACAGGTAATAAACGCCCTATTCTGCAAATGCAGTTATAACAAATCATTTCATGAAAGATGATGTATTGTCCATAATTTTGCCAAATAACCTCAACAAAAAAAATAACCAAAAAACCATCACCAAAATATATTTTACCTGTATAGCGTAACGTTGTACTTAAACAGAAACCTGATTTGGAAGTAATATTAGAGGCCAGCGCGCTCACTAAATCGTTTAAGAAATTCAAAGCAGTAGATGACCTCTCATTTGCTATAAAGCGCGGTGAGGTGTATGGATTCCTGGGGCAAAACGGAGCAGGAAAAAGCACCACTATGCGGATGTTGCTAGGCCTGATCATTCCGGATTCAGGCAACATATTCATTGACGGAGAAGAATTCAATAACAGCCGCAGGCATTTATTAAAAAACATAGGAGCCATTATTGAGCGACCTGATCTATATGGCTATCTATCGGGGTGGGACAATCTAAAGATGATGGCCGCGCTGAGTGACAAACATATAAAACAAGAACGGATACGCGAAGTGCTGGATATAGTAGGCTTGACCGGGCGGGAAAAAGACAAAGTAAAGTCATACTCGCAGGGCATGAAGCAACGTATGGGTATAGCAATAGCCATGGTACATAATCCAGATCTACTGATACTGGATGAGCCTACGAATGGGCTGGATCCGCAAGGTATATCGGACATGAGAGCGCTGATACTATCGCTAAGCAGGGATCATGGCAAAACAATACTGATATCCTCTCACTTATTGTATGAGATGGAGCAGGTGGCAACGAGTATGCTGATCATACATAAGGGCAAAAAAGTGAGCGATGGCCGCGTGAGCGATCTACTGAATCCGGATGAGACCCTTACCGAAGTATCTATAATTCCACATGACGGGATCAGCGCAACCATTGGAACATCAGGATGGAGTAAATATTTACATGAAGCCGACGACCACTCACTCACCTTAAAGATGAACCCATCCCATATACCAGCACTGAACAAATGGCTTGTTGAGCAAGGCGTATCGGTAAAAAGTATAGCATCAAAACATTCATTCGAAAGCTATTTTTTAAATATTACCAATGATAAAGCTGTTAGGGATCGAACTTTATAAAATATTCAAACGGCCGAGAACCTACATCAGTTTCGGTATAGTTACTGCAATATCATTTGTGATACAGCTGGCTATGCTTAGCGATGGTAAATCGTTCATTGCATTTGCACTACAGGGAGTGAATGAGCAGTTTGACATTCATGGCAACATTTTAAATGGTTACCTTATCGCGTATATCATACTTCAGTCGCTGCTGATGCAGATACCACTGTTGGTGGCCCTTGTGGCAGGAGACGCTCTTGCCGGTGAGGCAGGCCTGGGGACACTGCGCTTATTGCTAACCAAGCCAATAAGCCGCATGCAACTGGTGCTCGTAAAGTTTATGGGAAGCTTTATCTACACCTTGCTCCTGATCATATGGCTGGCGGTAGTAGCATTATTTCTTTCCATTTTCTTATTTGGCAAAGGAGATATGATCAACCTGAAAAGTGATGCCTTTGTGCTGCTGCTGCAAGATGATATCATGTGGCGATATGCGGCAGCCTTTGTTTTTGCACCCCTTGCCATGACCACCATTGCATCAATGTCTATGCTACTATCAGCCTTTGCAGACAACAGCATAGGACCTATAATGACAACAATGGGCATAGTAGTGGTCCTTACTATCCTGTCGAATCTGGAACTACCATTGTTTGCAATCATAAAACCCTACCTATTTACCACACATATGATAGGATGGAAAGGTTTTTTTGATGCACCTGTACCCTATGCAGCAATTGGAAGGTCTGCACTGGTATTGGTAGTGTACACCCTACTCTTCCTTACAACAACAATAATCTATTTCAACAGGAAAGATATCAAGTCATGAGAAATATCCGTGTATTAGTGATCGTGTTGCTTTGCTGCATTTCATTTGCTGCACAGGCCGCCAGTGGCGAACAACTGTTCGACTCGCTGCGAAAAAAAGTGCTAACCGTAAAGGACTACACTGCAAACGTAAAAATGAAAATAAATGTAACCTACATGCGCATACCTATGCTGGGCGGCA
Source organism: uncultured Flavipsychrobacter sp. (assembly GCA_964478855.1). Lineage (GTDB taxonomy): Bacteria > Bacteroidota > Bacteroidia > Chitinophagales > Chitinophagaceae > Nemorincola. The sequence goes on along the minus strand of CAYZKL010000065.1, from coordinate 4,415 downwards.
TACTATACTACAAAAGCCCGGACAAATTTAAACTGGAGCGAAACGGAGGGCTGGCCATAATGGTGAAAAAAAATATAAACCTGACCCTAAGTAACCTAATACCACAAGGGAAAGTAACAGTACTGGACGCAGGCAATTCCATTGTAGCCGGTAAGACGCTGCGCATGCTAAAAATAATACCGGAAGACGACCTGGGACAAATAATACTTGCAAAAATATGGGTAGATGAAAGCCTGATGCTTGCAGTGCGCACCGAAACCACTACACGTAACGACGGAACAATAAAAATGGACCTGCAATATGGTAAATACGCATCTTACGCTTTACCAGACAAGGTAACGATAGACCTGGACGTAAAAGACTTTAAGTTGCCGAAAGGTGTGACAATGGACTACAATGAGGTAAAAGAAAGCGGCCCCAAAAAAGAAACGAAAAACCAAAAGGGATCGATACAGATCACCTACCTTAGCTACAATATAAATAAGGGTGTTAATGACAATGTCTTTGGGGAAAAGTAGGTAGCGTAAAACAAAAAAATAACGAAGTACTAAACTGTATTACAACTTAACAATACTCCCATCAACAAGAAGCTAAGGAAAATAGTTACAGGAATAGCATAGTTATCATCAGAACTAATCTTTAACTTTTACACCGTACTTGTCGTAATAAACAGTAGCGCCATCTTTCTCACCATCTACGTATTTTTGCGAAGCGAAAATTAAGCCTGTCGATTCAAGAAATTGATTCCACAGACCTGTACGCTTGCCGTTATTGAAATAACCTTCCTCAATAACCCAAGGGCCGGGATCGTTATGGTGGTATGTCCACTTCCCGCTTTGCTGTTCTAAAATAAACAAACCTTTAGCCAACAATTTTCCATTAAGGTCATAATATTCGGCAGGGCCATTTAACTTATCGTGTTCAAAGGTCAGGTATATATGCAGATCCGGTTCCAGGACACCCCAAGTATGCCCTTCCCAAGGATAAAAATGCCATTTACCTGTACGCAAGTCATTTTCATACATACCTTCATCCAGTTTTTTCTGACTGGCTGAATCATAATTAATTGCCAAACCATTCAATCGATCGTACTTATATGTACGAAGGTTATGTTTAAAATCTTTGCCTCTGAAATAGGATATATATTCACCATGCAACTTACCATGCAGATAATTCTCTTCGAAAAACAATTTATGAGACAATGAATCGAAAAACATGTGCTTACCTTCCGGAAGCCCGCGAACAAAATGCCTGACCCTTTTCAGTGTGCCAGAAGTGTAATAATATTTCCATTCTCCGTCTGGGAAGTTTTTATCATAAGCGCCTTCCTCTGACTTTTTGCCGTTTGGAAAATAATAGTTGAAATAACCATTTCGGATCTCCGCTTTAGCATCCATATATATACCCGACATCTGTAGCTTATTTGATTTAAGAAAGTAGTCCCATACATTGAACAATCCATTATTTCCAAGAGAAGTGATCCTATAATAAGTTGCATTTTTTTTGTTTGTTTTCTCCCATCCTGCGTTGAAGTATGTAGTATCAAGCTTTCCAAAAGATGCTGACGAATACAAGCAAAGTACCAACTGCAGCAGTAATTTATTCATAGATATCGCATTAAACAATTAAAAAATATAATTAAATATAGGAAAAAGCATTCAATGAAGATAGTGACCTTTGGTTTTGAGTACCTTTACCTCATGCCAGACAGCCTGAATATAAAAAACCTGCACCATATTGCCATCATCTGTTCGGACTACGAAGAGTCGAAGTGCTTCTATACTGAAGTTCTGGGGTTCAGCATTATTAGCGAGGTGTACAGGGAAGAGCGGAACTCATGGAAACTGGACCTATCGTTGAATGGCGAGTATGTTATAGAGTTATTCTATTTTCCGCAGGCACCAGCAAGGCCATCATGGCCAGAGGCAGTAGGGTTAAGACATATCGCTTTTAAGGTGGATGACCTGGATAGCGCAATCAGTTTCCTGGCGCAAAAAGGTGTGGAGACTGAACCGATAAGAACAGATGAATATACCGGCAAACGATTTACATTCTTTAATGACCCTGATAAGTTGCCTATTGAGTTGTATGAGGCATAATGCCCGAGGCTATCAAGCGTCAAGTATCGCTTTATATATTTCGTTAACGTTGTTTTCCCAGGTATGGGAGGATGCGAATGCTACACGGGCCTGCTGTAAAGCCGGGCTATCTTCTTTAAGTGCTTTTTCTATTTGTGTGATGTATTGTTCTTTGTTTGCTGCAAGGTAGGTATGGCCTGCAAAAATACTCATTGCCTCTGTAGCGGTTGCAACAACCGGCTTACCCATTGCAAGGTATTCATCGATCTTACGGGGATAGTTGCCGATGGTGACCTCATTGACCAACTGCGGATTGAGGCAGACATCAAAGGAATGAATGTAAGATGGCAATTCTGCTGACTGTTTAGGGCCTAGGAAATGTACATTACTCATCTGATGCAGCCTACTTGCCCTGAATGTGTCATCCTCCGGGCCTACCAACACAATGTTCCAGTTCGGCCGCTCTGTAGCGATATGTTCCAGCAAAGCGATATCGAGGCGAATGCTCTGAAGCACACCAAGATAACCTATGACCGGACCATGTATAGCGGCAATATCACCGGGAGCATTGCCAGGCTGAAAGCCTGTGAACATACCGAGGTCGCAGCCCTGCCCTACATAGTAAGAACGAGGATTGTACCGACGGCAGTAATCAGCCAAGTATGTGGAATTGGCGACGCATATATCGCTTTTGGCAATCAGTAATGGTTCGAGTATTTCTCCGTGATATTGCCAATAGTCGACAGCGATCATGTAGTCACGGGAGTAATAAATACTAACTGCGGGCGCCAGGAAATCTTTAAGATAAAAAGAGCGGAAGATATCATTATCGTTGAACAGAATAATGTCTTTAAAACCCAATTCATCCAAAGCATGCTGTATGGAACGGGCAAAGAGTTTGTTGTTCCGCCTGTTGAGTGTATTGAACAGGGGCCTGATCTTAATACGATTGATAGACTCGATAACGCAATCAGGATATAGATTCCAAAAATCGTTCTGAACTGATACCAGTCCTTTTTCTTTACCTTTTATCACCGACAACCGTTTCTGTACCCAGGGTTCAGACCTATCTCTGAAAATAGTAATGCGGTCGAGCGGGCTGTTGACGTACAGGACACGGTTGTGACGGGAGAACTCAAGCGCCAGGTTCTTGCAATTGCTACCAATAGGAGTATCCCAGGGCTGCTGCCCTACAATGACAATATCGCGGTTCTTTATCAGTTGATCAGCCGACATGCATCAATGCGTTTTGTTGGTCATCAAGACGTTTCGTCACCGTAATCATGGCAGCCACCAGGTAGAAATAAATGTTTGACGGGTACTGTACCAGTGCCTCCTGCGGGTAGTTACCAATATTGAGGGCAAAGACAATAAGCACACTGGCTAGGCAGTATGATTTGAGCTCGGGATCCCGGATCTTGTAATAGTTATCGATACCCATGTATAGTACCATGAACATGAATATGCAGAAGATAAGCAGGCCCAGCCAGCCCATCTCTACAGCAACACGCACATATCCACTATCCGGAGGAAAATTGGCTAAATAGGAAGTAGGCGCAAAACGCCAGCCCCAAACACCCGTAGCGCCAAGTCCGCCACCTATGGGATGTGTCTGGATGTAAGGTTGTATGCGTTTCTGGTTGATCTTACGGACATTGAACGATGCATCGTCTGAGGGTTTGAAAGCTGTCTGAAAGCGGTAAAGGGTCTGATTGGAAGTAGGAATAAATATGAGGACAGCGAAGGCAGCAGCGCCCAAAGTGACCCAAAGCAAGACCCAGCGGTTGTACCTGAGTATAGCCAGGAGCAACAAGGCCGCCGGGATGAGCACATAAGCACCACGGGTACCGGAATAAAGCATAACCGTAAGGAAGCAGAATACACAGACACCAAGGATGCGTTTTTTGAGTTTAGAAATAGGCCCGAACATAAGGCCAATGCAGAGCATGGTAACCGTAACCATGTTGTAGGCAAAAGCAACCGGATCAGAGAAAATGGAGAATTTACGCCATACACCGCCAATGAATAACAACATGGCGATATTAGGATCGGAATTAAGGAATTCATTCTCGAAGCCGGTGAAACCTATATGCTCCTGCTTGTAGGCATAGGCTGCTGCAAAAAGCGCCAGGGCTATCCATAATTTAAAAATGATGCGGATGTATTCTTTGGAATTGATATAGTATATGAATATGAAGTAAGTGAGCATAACGATGGCCACTGTACGCACCGTATAGAGCCAAGCCATCTGTGAGGCAGCCGCAGGGTTAACCGCTTCCAGGAAGTTGAAAGCCATCCATATCAGAATGATTGTAGTGAGCGGGCCCTTGAAAATGG
>CAYZKL010000064.1:21564-22397 GCA_964478855.1 uncultured Flavipsychrobacter sp. | reverse complement strand
TAGTATATTGTTATTATGGTTGTGGTGCAGCAGGAGCTTCGGTTTTCACTTCTGTGCTGATCTCTGTTTTTACAGGCTCTTTAGCAACCTTGTTACTGTGTATTGTTGCAATGGTTGGTGCTATTACCAGTGCCACGATAGACATCAGTTTGATAAGGATGTTCATAGACGGGCCAGATGTATCCTTGAACGGATCACCTACTGTATCACCGGTTACAGAAGCCTTGTGTGGTTCTGATTTTTTGTAGTAGATCTCGCCGTTTATTTCCACACCTTTTTCAAATGATTTCTTAGCGTTTTCCCATGCACCACCTGCATTGTTCTGGAACATACCCATAAGTACACCGCTCACGGTAGCTCCTGCAAGGAAACCACCAAGAACCTCTGGTCCGAGGATGAAGCCCATAAGCAATGGGGAGATGATAGCAATTGCGCCTGGCAATACCATTTTACGGAGCGATGCATTTGTTGATATCGCAACACATTTGTCGTACTCCGGTTTGCCGGTGCCTTCCATAATGCCTTTGATCTCACGGAACTGGCGACGAACTTCTTCAACCATGCTCATTGCTGCCTCACCCACGGCACGAATGGCCAGTGAAGAGAAGATGAATGGTATCATAGCACCTACGAAAAGACCCGCCAACACATCGGCATGGTAGATGTTGATGGCATTGTTAAGAGCAAAACCATTTTTTTCTACAACGCCTACATAAGCTGCAAACAAAGCCAGTGATGTAAGTGCCGCAGAAGCGATTGCAAACCCTTTACCTGTTGCCGCTGTAGTGTTACCAACCGCATCTAAATTATCTGTACGCTCACGCACTTCTGGA
>CAYZKL010000064.1:14215-21554 GCA_964478855.1 uncultured Flavipsychrobacter sp. | reverse complement strand
AAGAATATCTGTTTTTTCACGTACTTCTTTTGGTAGTTCGCTCATTTCAGCGATACCGCCTGCGTTATCAGCTATCGGTCCGAAGGCATCGATAGCCAGCTGCATTGCCGTAGTGGCCATCATACCTGCGGCAGCTATTGCCACACCATAAAGGCCGGCGCACGCGTGAGCGGAATAGATACCTGCTGCCAGAACAAGAATAGGAAGGAAAGTACTTTCCATACCTACAGCCAGACCACCTATGATATTGGTAGCACTACCTGTAGATGACTGGCGTATGATGCTCAGTACCGGGCGCTTACCCATTGCAGTGTAATACTCAGTGATCATACTCATCAATGTACCAACTGCAAGACCTACGAGTATAGCGTAGAATACACCATTACGAGTAAATTCATGAGTACGCAGGTTCATTGTTTCAGGAAGGATGTAATTTACAAGAGGGTAGCAAACAATGGCAGTAAGAACAATAGAACCATAGTTACCCATATTCAGTGCCCTTTGTACCGCAGCAGTACTAGTGCCTACGCTATCAGATATACGAACGAATAAAGTACCGATGATAGAAAGAACAATACCGATACCTGCTATAAGCATTGGCAATAGAATAGGAGCAAAACCACCGAAGTTATCACCTGCTGATGAAGTTTCACGACCCAGTACCATTGTTGCAAGTACGGTAGCTACATAAGAACCGAAAAGATCAGCACCCATACCTGCCACATCGCCTACGTTATCACCTACGTTATCTGCAATGGTTGCAGGGTTACGTGGATCATCTTCAGGTATACCTGCTTCTACTTTACCTACCAGGTCAGCGCCTACGTCAGCAGCCTTAGTATAGATACCACCACCAACACGTGCAAAAAGTGCAATACTTTCAGCTCCGAGAGAGAAGCCGGTAAGCACTTCTATTACTTTTTCCATTTCTGCACTGTCTACCTGTGCATTAGGGGCAAAGTACATTTTAAGAACAATGAACAGACCGCCAAGGCCCAGAACTGCAAGACCGGCTACACCAAGACCCATTACAGAACCACCACCGAAAGAAACGGCAAGTGCTTTGCTCAGGCTGGTACGTGCCGCATGTGCAGTACGCACATTTGCTTTAGTAGCTATCCGCATACCTATGAAGCCGGCAAATGCACTGAAAAATGCTCCCACTACAAAAGCTACTGCTATCATCCAGCTTGAATTAGGGCTGCTGTAACCCATAAAGGCGAGCAGTAAAGCGGCGATAATTACGAAATAAGTCAATACTTTATACTCAGCTTTCAGAAATGCCATTGCACCTTCGGCGATGTATTGGGCTATTTCTTTCATCCGGTCGTTTCCGGCTTCTTGTTTACTAACCCATGCGCTTTTAATGAATGTGTACAACAATGCCAGGATACCAAATGCAGGAACGAGGTAAAAAAGTGTAGAAAGCGAAGTCATAATTTTATATATATTGTTTGATTTGAAGTGTGCAAATATAGTCTATACAAGTTTAAAATCATAAGGGTATGGATAAGGTTTTTATTTTAGTTCATATCCCGATTATAAAAGGTTTTGCACAGGTGTTAGCTATTCATTTTAAACATCTCATACGGAATAACTATATTAGCATTTGATTAATCGTAATAAATGACTTTCCGCTTCTGGCGAAATATTATTCTTGTGATCATCCTGTTGCTTATAGCTGCTACATGGATCATCAACTACCAGGTTATTGATACCAGTAAAGGCCAGATATATAGTGATATTAATAAGATACCCAAAAACAAGGTCGGCCTGTTGCTCGGCACTTCTAAATATCATGATAAGGGTAAAAAGATCATCAACCAGTATTACCAGAACAGGATCGACGCAACCGTTGCGCTGTATATGGCAGGGAAGATCGACTACATTATTGTAAGTGGTGATAACAGTACCGCATATTATAATGAACCGCTGCAAATGAAAGACGACCTGATAGCCAGGGGAGTGCCAGCCAAAAGGATATATATGGACAATGCCGGTTTCCGGACGTTAGACAGTATTCTCAGGTGCCGGGATATTTTCAGGGAAGACCATTTTACCATTATCTCTCAGGAGTTTCATAATCAGCGTGCCATATTTATTGCCAACCATAAGAAAGTCACAGCTATTGCTTTTAATGCAGAGCCCGGCGACTCCTACTGGGATGCGGTACTCAGGGAAAAACTGGCCCGTGTAAAAATGGCAATGGACCTGGTGCTGAATACACAGGCTAAGTATTATGGGGATACTATCGCAATAGAGTAGCTGATCAACCAATCATTGGGTGGCGCTTGAATTCCTTCTCCCTGTCAAACAGGAAGCGATAAGTGCTCAATGTCCTTGTACGTTTGGTACCCAGGCTCTCGGCTATATTGATCATCTTCGGATTAAAGTCACCTATCCATTGCATCTCATAATCTTCATACTTCGCCATAGGTTGTTTCACAGTTGCTGCTTCTATAATTATTTAGTCGTCCACACCCTTACCTTGGATTTCAGGAATGATACCAAACACCAGTCCTACAAAGCGGTTACATGCTCCGAATTTGAGCCTCAGGAAGAATTTCAGTTTATCCAGCAGTCCGAACTGCCCACCAAGGTATTTGAAGTATTGATTGAGATCGGGCAGGTTCACCCACATGGCTATGGGTTCATCTTTGTAGTAAGCAAACCAAGTCAGGTGTTCGTCCATCACGGGCTTCATGGTCTTGAACATCTTCTGCACCGTCTTTTCATCCAACGATTTACCGCCGCCGTGTCCTGCCCATGCTTTGTTATAGATATAGGTAAAGTCCTTTGCAAAATCTTCGATCCTGCTTTTTTTGATCATCACCGCTTTATAGTTCGGGTCCTTAGCTATCTGTGCGTGGCGTGCATAGTATTTGTCATCCAGTTTTTCATTCACCTTCAGTCCGAAGCATACCTGGTTGAAATAGGTTTTGAACCCGTATGTTTCAAATAGTTGCTGATAGTAGGGTGGATTATAGTTCATGCCGTATAACGGAGAGTAAAAACCATCTACCACAAGCCCCCACCACTTATCACGCTCTCCAAAGTTTATGGGGCCATCCATTGCTTCCATACCACGCTCTTGCAGCCATTTTTTACAATGGTCCAGCATAAAGTTGGCAGCCTCCTGGTTATTGATGCATTCAAAGAACCCTACGCCACCGGTAGGTTGTTCCTGTTTATATTGCCTGTTCACAAAGGCTGCTATCCTGCCAATGAACTTGCCGGAATTATCTTCCAGTAGCCAACGGTTACATTCACCACGTTTGAAGAATTTGTTCTTAGCCGGGTCAAAAACCTCATTTATATCCTTGTCCAGTGGACGGATCCAGTTAGGGTCATTTCTGTAAATTGTAATAGCGACCTGTAAAAATGCCTCTTTATCTGCTGCTGTCTTTACTTCGTGCATCCGCATAGCAATACCAACTTTTGGGGAGCGAAGTTACTGTTTAAAGGGCAATTTGCTGATACACCAGGTATTAGTTATCTCAATACGGCCTGTTTTCAGATTATTATTCACATGCTTTTGGCTTCTATATTTTTATTAGATATTTTCGCAACCGCAAAACAGCATGGAGTAAGGAATTAATACAACAGCATGAACGAATTACTGCAAGAGATACTTAATGATCCTATGTCATCGTTGCTTATTATAGGCAACCTTGTCCTTATAGAAAGCTTACTGTCGGTAGATAATGCAGCGGTTCTGGCTACCATGGTTATGGAACTGCCCCACAAGGACCGTAAAAAAGCCCTGAAATATGGTATCATAGGTGCTTATGCGTTCAGGGGTATCTGTTTGTTCCTTGCTTCTTACCTCGTTAAGATTTGGTGGCTGAAAGGTGTGGGTGGCCTTTACCTGTTGTACCTGTTCATTGACTGGTGGAGAAAACACCACAAAAAAGAAACGGGCAAGAAGGAACTGAAGAAAGAAGATAGTAAGTTCTATAAGATGACAGTTGGCAGGTTAGGCAATTTCTGGGCTACTGTAATTTCTATTGAGCTTATGGATCTTGCTTTCTCGCTCGACAATGTATTTGCTGCAGTGGCGTTCTCTAAAAATATCCTCATTATTCTTGCCGGAGTGTTCATAGGCATACTGGCTATGCGTTTCGTGGCCCAGGCGTTTGTAAAACTTATGGAGAAGTATCCCTTCTTGGAGGCTTGTGCTTTTACAGTTATCGGTATCCTGGGGCTTAAATTGTCCTTGTCACTGTATGAGCATTTTGCTCCTGAATCGCCTGTAACTAAAATATTGGAAAGCCATGAAGCAGACTGGATCACGTCCCTGGTAACGATCTGTATTTTTGCTATACCGATAGTCACCAGTCTTTTATTCAACGTACCTAAAAGGTCTGCACTAAAAAAAGAGGCTTAGGTACACTGCTTGCAAACGCCTTGTATCAGTGTATTGATTCCGGTTGATGTGAAGCCATCCGGTAATTTGATGACCGGGGTATATACCTTCTCCAGGCAATACATTTTATGGCATTTACTGCAGTTAAAATGCACATGGTCTTCGCTATGGGTAATATGCGGGCAGGAGTCTTTGCATACAGCAAACCGTGTTACGCCGTCCATATCTATTATCTTATGAACTAGTCCTGCTTCCTCAAAGTCATTGAGCACCCTGTACAGTGTTATGCGGTCCACTTTACTGAATGTGCCTTCCAGTTCTGTATGAGAATAGGCCAGGTGGCTGCTTTGCAAGGTCTCAAATACTTTAAGCCTTACCGGTGTTGCCTTCAATCCCTTATCTCTTATGTAGCCGGATGCGTCCATTTAGTTCATTTGCTTGCAGCAAAGATAATATTTTAAATGCAATAGTGTTGCATTTAGATTTATTCCTTACTTTTGCAACATAGTTGCGTTTAACAGTAATGGGATCATCGGTATATAATGATAAAGCGGATAGGGTGGGCATAGTCAGTGCAATACTTTGCACTGTGCATTGTATGCTCGTTCCTATCATGTACCTGGTCAAGTATTGGATATCGGGTAGTACAGGTTATGTATTCCCTTCGTGGTGGGAAAAGATTGATTATTTGTTTTTATTGGTAAGTTTTTATGCTGTTTATCATGCGGCATCTCATGCAGCTACCAAAGGTATAAAATACTTTTTATGGCTTTTTTGGTTGCTTTTTGCCTTAGCGGTTACCTTTGAAAAGGACTTGCATTGGATAGCATATTTTGCTTCAGCAGGTCTCATTGTCACGCATTTCATCAATATACGGAAACATCATCAGCAAAGCGTTCGCGTAGTTATGCAATCAATTGATAATCAATAGGTTTTAAATTTTATTTCAATCGGTTTTTACTATAGCTATTTATTGACTAATTTATAAGTCAAATAACCTAAGCTATCTATATTTTTATACAAAATTATATAAAGCATTTTTTCTTATTTGATATTGTTTTATTATTACATGCTTTATTGATGTTATTTAATATTTTATCTATTGGTTTAAAATATAGGTAAAAGCTAACTATGAAATAACTACACAATAACACTAATTTTGAAGTTCTGAAATTGATTTTTATAGTTTTTTCACAAATTGGGTATGCAAACAATATTGATTGCCGGCGCCGGTAAATCATCAATTTATTTAATTCATTACCTACTAACCCATGCCCCCCGTAATAAATGGAAGGTTATCATCGCAGATGGTGATATCAATGCTATTGCGGAAAAGATAAAGGGTAATTCATATGCTGAAGCCGCTGTAATAGATATTACAAAACAAGCGGAAAGGGAGCCTCTGGTAAAGCGTTCCGACATCGTCGTATCGCTCATGCCTCCCCATTTGCATATTCATCTCGCAAAAGACTGCCTGAAACATAAAAAAAATCTGATTACATCTTCTTACATTTCTGATGAGATGAGAGAAATGGATCAGGCCGTAAAAGATGCTGGTCTTATGTTCATGTGCGAAATGGGGCTAGATCCCGGCATAGACCATATGACCGCTAATAAGATCATTCATAGCATACAGCGTGTGGCCGGTGCTATCACAAGTTTCAAATCATATTGCGGAGGCCTTATAGCCCCTGAAAGCGATAACAATCCATGGCATTATAAATTCACCTGGAATCCTAAGAATATTATTACTGCCGGACTTGGAGGAGCAAAGTATTTGAGCCAGGGAAAGCATGTGGACGTGCCATATGATAAAATGTTTGAGCAGAATAAAAAGATAAAGGTGGATGAAGTGGGTATGCTTGCCTATTATCCCAACAGGGACTCTCTTCGTTACCTGGACATTTACGACGTTCCGGATATTAAAACCTTTATGCGTGCCACGCTCAGGCATCCTGCCTTTTGCAAAGGCTGGCAGGCTTTGATCGTGCTCGGGCTTACAAAGCAGGACGATAATTTCGATACACACGGTAACACATACCTGTCTTGGGTCAAAAAGAAGACCGGTTACAGTAAGGGTAGCATGGCTGCTCATATTGCTAAGCAGTTGGGCGTAGATGAAAGTGACAAAATAATGGAAATGTTGCAGTGGCTTGGCCTGTTTGACGATGTTGCACTGAAGCCGGGTAAATATTCTTCCGGCGATATCTTACTTGAACTCCTATTGGATAAATGGAAGATGGCATCTGCAGAAAAGGACATGGTGATCATGCAGCATGAGATCGAATACCTGCACAAAGGCAATAAGATAAAACTGACAAGTTCTATGGTACTGAAAGGGGAGAACAGGGAGTTCTCTGCTATGGCTAAGACCGTGGGCCTGCCTATGGGAATCCTTGCCCGCCTGGTACTGAATAAAAAGATAAACCCGCCAACAGGTGTATTGTTACCTGTTATGCCTTCTGTATATCGCCCGGTACTTACCGAGCTCGCCCATTATGGTATTACGTTTAAAGACGAGGTGGAGTAGTTGTGAAGTGAGTTTTCCGGAGTAGGTTACTTTAAGTATCGTTTTATTTCCCGCTCCACATCTCTCGATTTTATTGATTCCCGTTTATCGTGTAGCTTTTTACCCTTGCCCAGGCCTATCTCTACTTTTGCAAAACCTTTCTCGTTGATGAACATGCTAAGGGGGACTATGCTGTATCCTTTTTCTTTTACTTTATTGTTCCACTTTACCAGCTCTTTCTTTTGCAGCAGCAGTTTACGGTCGTGTACCGCCACATGCCCTGCATAGCCTGCATTCACATATTCAGCTATGTGCAGGCTCTTTATCCATAGCTCGCCGTTATCAAAAAGGCAGTAACTGTCATTGAAACTTACTTTACCGTTCCTCACTGATTTTATTTCAGATCCTGTAAGCACAATGCCGGCTTTAAGCCGGTCTTCGATAGCGTATTCGAAGGTGGCAGG
>CAYZKL010000064.1:0-14205 GCA_964478855.1 uncultured Flavipsychrobacter sp. | reverse complement strand
CCGGTTCTTAATATATACTTCAGGGGAACTCATGGTAAAGCTGGTATTATAGGGTGGCTATGAACAGTTGTTAGTTAGCAACTGCTGCTTTGTCTTTTATGAACCACTCCAGTGTTTGTCCTAATTTATGTTTTAAGGTTTTTCTGTCCACGATAAAATCAAGGAAACCATGCTCCAGCAAAAACTCCGAACGCTGGAATCCAGCAGGCAGATCTTTTTTGATCGTTTCTTTAATGACCCTCGGTCCGGCAAAACATATCAGTGCATTTGGCTCGGCAATATTTATATCGCCCAGCATTGCATACGATGCAGTTACACCACCTGTAGTAGGGTCTGTCATCAATGAAATGTAGGGTAGGCCAGCTTTTGCTAATTGCGTCAGCTTTGCTGATGTCTTGGCCATCTGCATCAGTGAGAAAGCGCTTTCCATCATACGGGCACCGCCTGATTTGGAAATGACCATCAGGGGTAGTTTATGCTCTATACAGTAGTCAATGCTGCGGCTTATCTTTTCACCTACCACAGAACCCATTGAGCCACCTATGAAGTTGAAGTTCATACAGGCCACTACAAATCCCATATCGTTCAGTTTGCCTGCACCTACGGTCATTGCATCTTTCAGCCCGGTTGATTTCTGCGCTTCCACAAGGCGTGCGTCATATGGTTTCATATCCACAAAGCCCAGGAAGTCCTTGGGTACTATATTTTCGAAAAGCAGTTTGTATTCGTTATTGTCAAAAAGTATCTCGAAATATTCAGCAGAGTTGATGCGGTTGTGATAGCCGCAGTTGTGGCATACATAAAGGTTGTCATGCAGTTCTTTTACTGTATGGGTTGCTTTGCATTGCGGGCATTTATGCCATAGGCCATCCGGTGTTTCTTTCTTTTCTTCAGTAGAGGTTAATATACCTTTCTTATTACGACGGAACCAGGTTGATGACATAGTCAAAAAATGTTGATAACAGTTGGCAAAGATACGGTTAAGGATCGTAAGTTAAAAGGTTAATACCGTATTTACCACACAGGTTAAAGATGGGTATATGTATCTGCGCTTCACAATATATTATGAAAAATACCTGCACTACTTAAGGTAATGCAGGTATCAGTTCGTTGAATGAGAAATTATGCTGTTACTGCTGCTTTCTCTTTTATGAATTCCATGCTTGCATGGAGGCTCACATCTTCACCCAGCAATATGCCACCTGTCTCAGATACCATACTAAAGCTAACTCCATAATCCTTACGGTTTATCTTGCCTGATATAGAAAATCCTATGCGGGTATTGCCCCATGGATCTTCTACTTTACCGCCAAATTCTGCATTCAGCACCACTGGTTTGCTTACACCACGCATGGTAAGTGTGCCATGTATCTTGTACTGGTCGTCGCTTACTTTTTCCAGCTTTTCGGTAGTGTAGGTCAATTGCGGATGTGTTTCAGCATCAAAGAAGTCGCCTGTTTTCAGGTGTCCGTCACGTTGCTCATTGTTTGTAGATATTGAATCTATATCAGCCGTCAGCGTTGCTTTTGCGGTGCCTATGTCGTCTCCTTCGGTTTCCACTGTAGCATTAAAGGTCTTGAAATGACCGGTTACATTAGACACCATAAAGTGCCTTACTTTAAATTGTATCTCAGAGTGTGCATTGTCGAGTATCCACTTTGTTGTTGCCATGTTTATGATTTTTTGAGTTGTTTGATTAAATTGATTATTGATCTTTCATTGCTGCAAATGCCTGGTTCAGTCCGTTGAGGAATACCTCTGCCGGTTGCGCTCCCGATATTGCATATTTGTTATCCAGTATGAAGAATGGTACACCGGTAATATTGTATTCCTGTGCTGTGGCTATGTCTTTGTTTACAGCATCGGCCTGTGCATCACTGTTCAGCATTTCGCCTACTTCTACCGCTCTCAGGCCTATGTCTATACCCAGTTGCATCAGCGTATTATGATCGCTCAGGTTCCTGCCATCTGTAAAGTATGCTTTGAACAGCGCCTCTTCTGCAGCATCACCCAGGCCATGGGTTTTCGCCAGTTGTATCAGCCTGTGGGCATCATATGTATTAGTGATCACCGCGTTGTCAAAGTTGTAGGTCAGGCCTTCTGCTTTTGCAGTTTGGGTCAGTTGGTTGTGTGCGTTTACAGACCATTCCCTGCTTGCTCCTTTACGCTGCGCCAGGTAGTCATATACACTCATTCCCGGCATTGGTTTAGCCTCCGGATCCAGCTGGTAGCTGTGCCATTCTATCTCTACTTTGTCCTTATGTTCAAACTGTTCCAGGGCACTTTCCAGTTTCCTTTTGCCTATATAGCAGAAAGGGCATACTATATCAGACCAGATGTCTATCTTCATTTTGTTCATACCGGGTAGCTAAATTATCCTTGTTGAAATTCGCCTTTTGCAGCTATAGTTATTTCATCGCCTATCATTGCTGCCGGCATAGATTCGCCTATCTTATAGTCGCTGCGTTTCAGTTTACCACTCACGCTGAATGCTGCAACTTGTTTTTTGTTCATAGGGTGTGTGATAGTTCCTTTGTAGATCAGGTCCAGTACCACCGGTTTAGTAACGCCATGCATGGTCAGGTCTCCTGATAGTTTGTATTTATCCTTGCTCACTTTCTTTATTGATTTGCTGGTAAATGTCAGGGCAGGAATTTTTTCAGCATCAAAAAAGTCAGCAGACCTAAGGTGCGCATCACGCTTCTCATTGTCTGTAAATACAGAGTTAGCACGGGCGGTCAGGTTGAAGACTGCATCGCTGAAATCAGGTTTGTCTGACTTAATAGTGGCATCAAAATCCTTGAACATACCATCTACATCATTAATTACCATGTGCGATACAGTAAAGCCAAGCTTTGCATGGGCTTTATCTACAGTCCAGGTTGTTTGCGCATAAGATGCCGCAGAGATCATTAACGCCGTCATTAATACAGATACTTTTTTCATGTTTTTGTTTTTTTTTGGTTTTGAAATTGATTTTTGATTTTAAACGTTTGCTTTTTACTTATAACTTTTTACTTTTTAATTGCTGTACGTACACCTATTATTTTATATTATGTTACTAAAAATTATGCCACGATAAAATATAACACTGTTAACTTATTGGGTCAAAAAAAAATTACTCGGTCAGACCCTTATTGAAACCCTTAATAAAATCAGCCAAGATCATCCTGTTCATCTCTTCCGGCGATTTACCCATATGCCCCACGGGAGGGGATATCAGGTTAATGGAAACGAGTCCGTGTATCATTGACCAGAACGAATGAACTTTCATCCATGTATCCTGTCCTTTATTATTTCCTTCATTTATCAGTTGATCAATGCAAGTAAAGATCACACCAATGAATGCATTCAACTCGGGTACTTTGGTGAGGCTCTCACAGCTCGGCATACCCACGCCATACATCAGCTGATAATACTCCTTGTTGTTAAACGCAAAGTCCCAGTAAGCAAATGCGATAGCTTCCAGTTGTTTTGCAGGTACTGTGTGCTTGTCGCTTGCCTCTTTAAGCTGATCGCCAAGTAGTTTAAACCCCTGTCGGTTAAACTCAGATAATATGGCTTCCTTATTCTCAAAATGGTCATACACTACCGGCACGCTATACTCAATAGCATCAGCTATCTTGCGTATAGACAGGTTTTGCCAGCCTTCCTGGTTCACTAATTGCCATGCAGAGTTTAGTATGCTGTCACGCACTTCTTTTCTCTGCCGCTCTTTTCTTTCTACTATTCCCATTGTTGCTGTATTTTTCCTAACAGCGTTAGCAAAGGTAGGAAGATTTTTCAGATCACAAAGAAATATCTGTTGGTAATCAATCGAAATTACTGATACAGGTATATATTTAGGCAATACAACAACCTTAGAATAATGAAAAGACTCGTAATGCTGTGTTTGCTATTCCTGCTTGCAGCTACACATCTGCTTGCGAAAAGGTATGTGATCATAGTAAGCATAGATGGTCTGCGACCGGAGTTTTACACCGATAGCACCTGGGGTGCTACTACGTTACAGCATATGATGCGAAACGGTACAAGTGCCAAAGGTGTCATCAGCGTTTATCCTTCATCTACTTTTCCGGCGCATGCTACTATGCTTACAGGGGTATCTCCTGCCCGGCACGGTGTATACTACAACGAGGTGTTTGATGAAGGTACAGAGTCAGGTAAATGGTATTGGTACGATAGCAGTATTAAATCGCCTACATTATGGCAGGTGGCTTCTAAAGCCGGACTTACTACTGCTGCGGTTTCATGGCCTATTACAGCAGGTGCTTCTGTCAACTATAATATCCCTCACATATGGTCAATAGACCGTAAGATCAAAGAGGTGGATATGATACGTAAGTCTTCTGTTCCTGCCGGCTTTTTGGAAGAGATCGAAAAAAACGTAACAGGTACATTTAATTACAGGAGTTTCAGTTCAGATCTTACAGCTACAGATGATAATGCAGCCCGTATTGCTGCATACATACTCACTACATACAAGCCCGATCTTCTGGCTGTTCACTTTGTTTGTACAGATCGTTTCCAGCATATAGAGGGCAGAGACGGGCCTAAGGTCAGGAATGCTGTGCTTACTGCAGATACTGCGGTCAGGCGGATATGGGATGCGGTTGAAAAAGCGGGTATCAGCGACAGCACTTCCATTATCATAACCGGCGATCATGGTTTTGTCAATGTCAACACAAGTATATCTCCTAATATATGGTTGGTGCAGAATGGGTTGATACAATATGAAGATACCCGGGTTGTATGGAAGGCAATGTTTCATGGCTCAGGGCCTTCTACGTTCCTGGTGCTGAAAGATAAACAGGATACAGTAACGCTGAAAAAGGTGAGAAGGGTACTGTCTTCGTTACCTGATTCTGTCCGGTCCATGTTCCGGATCGTTGACAAAAAGCAATTAAGGTCAGTTGGTGCTGCTCCTGACGCCGCATTCGCACTCGACGGAAATAAAGGCGTTACTTTTTATAACAATCTCTACGGTAAAACATTTCAGTCTGCGGTTGGCGGAGGTCATGGCAGTTTCCCAACGCTCAGGCAAATGCATACCGGTTTCATAGGATATGGTTATGGGTTTCGCAAAGGCAGCGTGGTTCCGCAAATGAGGCTTCAGGATGTAGCTCCGGTAGTTGCAAAATTGCTTGGTTTATCTATGGGTAAAATAGATGGAAAGATACCTCCGGCTATGTTAAAATGACTTACTTTTTGATCAGTTCATTTTGCATCTTGCTAATAACCGGGATCATGTTGGTGTACATGGTATCCAGTTGATCCTGTTTTTTTAGATACCAGCTCATGCTTTCACTGAATTCTTTGGGTGTCACTTTATGGTGGGCAAGAATGTCTTTGTAGTAAAGTGCGAGTGAATCATCATTCTTGATGCCCTGGTTATGCAGGCTGTCCTTCACCATTATGCTATAGCCTTCTGCTATATTGATGTCCAGCAATATTTCCTGCATTTTCTGGGGAGGTATGTGACGCTCCTGCGAATCTTGTTTGCAGGCATAGATCCCCATTGATAATACTATAAAAAGCAGAAATGGTTTCATTGTGTTATCTCAGGCTGTTGTATTTCGCAATGTTCGGTACGTCTATTGCGTTGAGTAAAGTAATGTATTGTGGCCGTTCATTTTTTGGCGATTGAGCCAGCAGGTGTTGTATCTCATCTGTCTTAGCACTGAAGAAGAATTGCATATACACAGAGCTTGGGTTCTCTTTATTTACCTGGTATAGCCTCTTCAGCGTTGTCAGTATACGCATCCGCGCTTCATTCGGCTTTACAGACATGCTGTCTAGTCCTTCTCGGTGAATGCTGTACCACGATTTGCGCATATCATCAAATCGTATGTTCAGCATCTGGTCTATCAGCCAGTAACGGTTACGGGTACTTTCCATCGATTTCCATCCGCTGACGCCTTTCCCTTCTGGAGCATTGTTCACCACATTCTGCGCTTTCTTGAGCAGTGCTGTTCCGCCTCCGGGTGCAAAGCTGTCATAATCCAGCGCCAGTATGATGTAAGAGTAGTAGGCCAGTAATTCCGTAAGATTAGAGGATAATGGCTCCGTGCCGGATACCTGGTTATCATCAAAGCGCATAGGGCTGAACTGTGTGTAGCGGAATGCCACATCCTTATCTACATAGTTGACTATTGATGTGGTGTAGGCTGAATTATATACAGGTCTTGTAGCCTGTATGCTCATGGTTGCAGTGTATGAGTCCGGATCACCGCCAAGCTTATTGCTGGTTAGGTTAAACAGGATCTTCACATCTATCTTTTCATTTTGTGCAAAGTCTTCGGTGGTCCATTTCTTTGAGTTCATGAAGTCATAGATGGCCTTTTGCATACTGGTAAATACCTGGCCATCCACACCCATTATTTTGTCGTGCTGCACATTCACCGTGCAGTTGAACTCCTGGGCGCTGCCGGCTATAACCCAGCAGCACAATACACAAATACTAACTAACCTTTTCAGCATGTCTCATTTCTATTACCTGTTCTACAATGGCCATTGCGGCATCTGCTTTACTGAGCAATGGCAGCACCACAGGCTCTCCACCTTTTTTTATCAGTGTCAGTTTGTTTGTATCATGACCGAATCCCGCACCTTCATCTTTCAGGGAATTGAGCGCTATCATATCGGCATTCTTTTTTACCAGTTTTTCCTGCGCATGCTCCAGCTCATTATTCGTCTCCAGGGCAAAACCTATTAACGTTTGCCATGGCTGTTTTATTTTACCAAGGCTTGCTAAAATATCAGTTGTTTTGGCGAGCGTAAGGGTTAGCTCAGCTTCCTGCTTCTTGATTTTATCTGTGGCCTGCTCCTGTGGCCTGTAATCTGCTACGGCTGCGGCAAGTACCGCTATGTGTGTCTCTTTGTATGCAGCAATACTTGCATCATACATTTCCTCCGCACTTTCCACGTTTATCGTATTCACTTTTGCATGAAAGGTCTGCTCGTGCGATGGCCCCATTACCAGGGTTACGTCAGCGCCTTTCTCCGCAAGTGCTTCCGCCACAGCTATACCCATTTTCCCTGAAGAAAAGTTACCGATAAAGCGTACCGGGTCTATTCGTTCATAAGTGGGTCCCGCAGTTACAAGAGCTTTCAGGCCTTTTAGTGGTTTATTGTTATTGTCTAAGAATGTAGCAATATGTGCCAGCATTTCTTCAGGCTCCGCCATCCTTCCTTCTCCTGTCAGGCCGCTGGCCAGTTCGCCATGTCCTACGGGTATTATATGGTTACCATAGCTACGCACTTTGGCTATATTCTGCTGTGTTGATCTGTGAAGCCACATATCCTCATCCATTGCCGGAGCTATGAATATTGGGCAGCGGGCAGATAAGTACACTGCATTCACAAGGTTATCACACAGTCCGTTTGCCAGTTTCCCTAGTGTATTGGCACTACAGGGGGCTACTATCATCAGGTCTGCCCACAGGCCCAGTGCAACGTGATTGTTCCATGTAGCCCCGTCATTTACATTGGCAAGTACCGGGTGTTTAGACACAGTAGCCAGTGCCAGCGGGCTTACAAAGTTGGCTGCGGCATCGGTCATTAATACCTTCACTTCGGCTCCGGCTTTCACAAGCAGGCGCACAAAGTGCGGTGTTTTATATGCCGCAATGCTGCCGGTAACGGCCAGTACTATTTTTTTGCCTTGTAGAGACATGTTTGTAAAACTAATGCAAGTTACGAAAGTTGAGCAGAAAAGGGTAGTGGTATAGTGTTAAAAAGGTGTTTCAGAAATCATAAAAGCAGGCTGAGCCTGCTTTTATATACTTATATGACCTGGTTTTTCAACAGGTCCTCAAATTCGTCACGCTTTCTTATCAGCTTGAACTTTCCGTCTTTCAGCATCACTTCTGCCGGTTTCAGTCGCGAATTAAAGTTGCTGCTCATCTCGAAGCCATATGCGCCTGCATTATGGAATACAAGATAGTCGCCTTCGCTTACTTCATTCAGTACCCGATCCCAGGCAAATGTATCGGTCTCGCAGATATTACCTACTACGGTATAGATACGCTGCGGCCCTTCCGGGTTCGATATATTGCTGATGCGGTGGTATGCTTCATAGAACATAGGCCTTATCAGGTGGTTGAAGCCTGAATTGACTCCCACAAATACCGTAGCTGTAGTCTGTTTGATCACATTGGCCTTTACTATGAATGAGCCACATTCGCTCACCAGGTATTTGCCCGGCTCAAACCAGATCTCCACAGTGCGGTTATATTCTTTTTCAAACTGCTGTGCTGCCAGCGCCACTTTACGGCCCAGGGTGGTCACATCGGTTTCCTTTTCGTCTTCTTTGTAAGGCACCTTAAATCCGCTGCCCAGGTCTATAAAATCCAGTCCTTCAAAGTGTGCTGCTATACCAAACATTACATCCAGCCCCTGCAGGAACACATCTATGTCCTTTATCTCGCTGCCGGTATGCATATGCAGGCCCTGCACATGCAGGCCTGTTGTTTTCACTATACGCTCTATATGGCGCATCTGGTGTATCGATATGCCGAATTTACTGTCTATATGCCCGGTAGATATCTTGTAATTGCCTCCCGCTACTATATGCGGGTTGATGCGGATACACACAGGGTAGCTGTTACCGAATTTATTACCAAACTGCTCCAGTATCGATATGTTATCGATATTGATGTTTACACCCATTTGCTGTGCGTCTACAATCTCGTTAAAGTCTACACAGTTTGGCGTATACAGTATTTCATTCGGTTCAAAACCGGCTTTCAGTGCCAGCTTCACTTCGTTAATGCTCACACAGTCTATAGAAGCGCCCAGGCTCTTCATATACTTCAGCACATTGATATTAGTAAGGGCCTTGCATGCATAGAAAAAACGTGTAGGATGGCTCTTGAATGCGTCCTTCAGCTTATTATACTGTTCAGCAATTTTTTCCGCATGGTACACATAGAGCGGTGTGCCATATTCATTGGCAGCTGCTATCAGTTGTTCGTTGGTTATTGGTTGGTACATGGGCGCGAAATTAGTCGATTAGTTGATTACTTGATACCATTTGGCTGAGCTATCATATCATTTTGCCCTGTTTTTACTGCATATTGGCCGTGTTAGCCTTGTATTTTCTGTCATAAAGGCTTTGGAGAAATCAAAGTTTACTATATCTTTAGCCCTTGATTAACTCCCATTAACACACAAAACACGATTAAACACCGAATTATGATGCAAAGAAAGATATACATTTTTTGTCTTGCACTCGCTATGATCTGCTCTGTTTCCCATTCCTATGCACAGAAGGGAAAGAGTGAACTGACAGTAGGTTATGGCTACCATAGCTTATATGGTTTTGTGAATGGCCGTCCTTACGACGTTTCTTCAGGTACTTCAGTATTCACTTACAGGTACTATGTTTCAAGGGATGTTACTTTGGGTATGGCTATTGGTTATGAGAACATTAAGAACTGGGGCAGCTTCGTATCTTTCGTTCCTGAGCTTACCGTTGCTTATATGGATACCCGTAAAGACCGTGTAAGGGTGAAGCTGTATGGCGCTTTCTCTTATGGTGTTTCTGTATTTTCTGATGCTATTACACCTAGTGGTCAGGCCGATGAGTCAGGTCTTAAACCATGGGCTTTCCAGGCTACTCCTATTGGTGTAAGGTTGGGCAGACAGTATGCTGCATTCCTTGAGGTTGGTTTTGGTTACAAAGGGCTTATTCATGGTGGCCTTGCACTCCGTGTACCAAGAGTTTTGCACCACAGGGAAAGAGTTGACTAATCATCATTTAGCACTACGATATATCGAAAACCCCAAAGCATAGCTTTGGGGTTTTTCTTTGTCAAATACAAATACAATTACAATTACTCGCGCCCTTACGACTCATGACTTACGACTAACTTATCTATTGACATCGCCAGTTTCCTGTCTCTGTCTGTTACCGTATTGTCTGCATCGTGGGTGTTGAGCCACACTTCTACCTTGTTCCAGGTGTTGGTCCATGTAGGGTGGTGGTCCTGCTTTTCGGCCAGCATCGCTACCCGTGTCATAAATGCAAATGCCTCGCTGAAATTCTTAAAAGTGAAGCATTGATATAGTGTGTTATCCTTTTCTTCCCAGGCCATAATATTCTTTAATTAAAGTTACTGGTTTATAGTTGTTGCTCATGCTTAATCTTTAAGCATTTCACCATAATTATCTTTCTGTAAAATGGTAAATAAGTCGAAGTTTACTATTATGTTTGCGCACTTCATCTAATAATCTAAATACTAATCATTAATAACTAATTTTTAATTACATGTCTGTTAATTTGAATTCATTAAATATCGCAACTGACAGCGATATCGCAGCACTGAATAATGTAAAAACTTTACCCGGTGAGCACCGTATTACTACCGGTGATACTAAGTCTCAAGGTTATCTCGATCGCCAGGCTGCTTCAGAGTCTAACGCCCGTAGCTATCCCCGCAAGCTGCCTTTCGCACTGGAGCAGGCAAAAGGCATATACCTTAAAGATGTTGATGGCAACGTCTATTACGATTGCCTTTCAGGTGCCGGTGCTATTGCGCTGGGTCATAACCATGCTGCTGCTCAGGATGCTATCCGCAGAGAACTGGACAACAATCTTCCAATGCTTACACTGGATATCACTACGCCGGTAAAGGAAGCATTTGTAAACGAATTATTGAGTTGCTTCCCCGAGGAGTTTGCGAAGAATGCCAAGGTGCAGTTCTGCGGTCCTTCCGGTGCCGATGCAGTTGAGGCGGCTATAAAACTTGTAAAGATCGCTACTGGCAGGCGCTCTATGGTTGCATTCCATGGTGGCTATCACGGCATGACACACGGTGCACTCAGCATGATGGGTAACCTGGGCAGCAAGAACCTGATACCGGGCCTTATGTCCGATGTGCATTTCCTGCCGTTCCCTTATGCCTACCGCGCTCCTATGGGCGATACCGGCATCTCTCCTGACCAGGCTTGCAGCAACTATATAGAGAATGTACTGATGGACGATGAGAGTGGTGTTACAAAACCTGCCGGTATCATTGTTGAAGCGGTACAGGGCGAGGGTGGTAAGATACCTGCTCCAAACGAATGGATGGTACACCTCAGGAAGATCACTAAAGAACTGGAAATACCATTGATCATCGATGAGATCCAGACCGGCCTGGGCCGTACCGGTAAGATGTTTGCTTTCATGCACTCAGGCATCATACCCGATATAGTTGTACTGTCTAAGGCTATTGGTGGTTCATTGCCTATGGCTGTTGTTGTTTATAACAAAGACCTCGATAAGTGGGGCCCAGGCGCTCATGCAGGCACATTCCGTGGCAACCAGTTAGGTATGGCCGCAGGTACTGCAACTATCAAATTCATAAAAGAAAACAACCTTGTAGACAATGCTGCCCGCATGGGTGAACTGTTCAAGGAATTGCTTGCAGGTGTTCAGGCAGAAACCAAATGTCTTGGCGATATCCGTGGCCGTGGTCTTATGATAGGTATGGAGATCGTTAATCCGCTGAGTGGCATTCTGCAATCAGGCAAGCCGCAGCGTTTCGAAAAGCTGGCCCGCCGCATTCAGTTCGAGTGTTTCAGCCGAGGCCTTGTTATCGAGATAGGTGGCCGACAGTCAAGTGTATTGCGTCTTATGCCGCCGCTTACTGTTACCGAAGAGCAGGTGCGCCATATTTGTACTATTTTCAAAGAAGCTGTAATTGCAGCCGAAGACCTGTTACTCGTAAACGAAAACTAAACTAAGAATGATCATTAATGATAATAATGCCGGTGCCGGTTATAAGGCGCTGCATGAGGCTAATAATGCCTTTAAGCAATACTTCCTCAGCAACAGCGATGAGAGTGTGGCTACCTACCGCCAGATAACAGCTGTGGTGGCAGATGCTATAGCCACACAGGTACAGTCGCAAAAGCAAGCCTATATAGGCAAGAGCCCTGCGGCTATAAATGAGCAGATAGGTGCGCTTGAATTGTTCCCGGAGCATGGTGCGTCATTGCAGGATGTGTTTGAACGGACAAAGGAACTGGTCATAGGTAGTAATATCTCTGTGTACCATCCTTATTGCCTGGCGCATCTGCACTGTCCAACATTCATTGCATCCCTGGCTGCAGAGATGGTCATCAGTGCTTTCAACCAGTCTATGGACTCATGGGACCAGGCTCCTGCAGCTACTATGATAGAGCAGGCGCTTTGCGATAAGCTGTGCAGTGTCTATGGTTTCGGCCCGGATGCTGATGCCACTTTTACCGGAGGTGGTACCATGTCCAATTTCATGGGCCTGTTACTTGCACGTGATCATTACAGCCAGGTGCATTTCAACTGGAACATACAGCAGCAGGGTTTACCTCCTGAGGCATCTAAGTTCAGGATACTCTGTTCTGCGCATACACACTTTACCATAGCGCAGTCGGCCTCTATACTTGGGCTCGGTCAGAATGCTGTAGTTAAGGTCATTGATGGTTTTGAAGAAGAAACATCTGCTTTAGAAGCTACGATCATCAGTCTTAAAGCTCAGGGACTGTTACCTATAGCTTACGTCACTACTGCAGGCACTACAGACTATGGTGCTATTGGCCAGATAGGTGACCTTGCAGACTGTGCCCATAAGCATGGCCTGTGGATACATGTTGATGCAGCCTATGGTGGTGCACTTATCTTCAGCGACAAACACAAACATAAACTGGCTGGCATAGAAAAGGTGGACTCGGTTACTGTCGACTTCCACAAACTGTTCTATCAGCCTATCTCTTGTGGTGTATTCATAGTTAAGAACAAGGCATCATTCGAGTACATCCGCCTTCATGCCGACTACCTTAACCCGGAAAGCAATGAACAGCTAGGCATACTCGACCTCGTGTCTAAGTCTATACAGACCACCCGCCGTTTCGATGCACTGAAACCGTTTATTGCATTGCAGCACATAGGCACCAAAAAGTTCGGCGAAATGCTCGATCATACCATTGCGCTTGCAGAAGATATCAGTGCAATTATCGATGCGGACCCTGCTTTCCATCTTGCTTACAAAACGCCTATCAATGCGGTTGTATTCCGCTACCTGCCGTCCGGCGAACTTACCGATGCACAGGCAGATGATATCAATAATGCCATCAAGATAGATATGCTGTTGTCAGGCAAGGCGATAGTAGGGCAGACCTGTGTCAATGACCGTGCATTTCTTAAATTCACATTGCTGAATCCCATGACCACATCGTCACAGGTTGTGGCTTTGTTGGATGAGGTTCGTGATATGGGGCAGAAGCTTGAGAATAACATACTGCTTCAGGCTTCGGTGAAAGAGGGAGATACTGCATGGGCGTAAAAAGGAAAGTAAAGGAATGGAGCCGCAGGTACTTACCTGCAGAGGTCTTATCTATAGTCGCAACTTTGTCTGCGGGGCTGTTGGTACATTACCTCAGCCATGGCAGTATGCTGGCTACCGCACTTGCCTGCACTATTGCAGGCAACATTGCCTATTTCGGCTACATACTCTACTGCGATGTAAATGCCACACGCCAGCGGCTGCAGGATGATGACCGGGTGTACACTAATAAGCATCTGCTGATCAATCTCCGGTCTATGGTTATAGAGTTTGGTCTTGCTGAGGTTATAGATACCTTGTTTGTGAGGCCTGTACTTACATACTATTTGCCGGCACTGTTAGGCAATCTTGCTTTAGGCATATTAGCAGCCAAGCTCATAGCAGATGTTTGTTTTTACATCCCTGCCATCATCGGCTACGAGCTTAATAAAAAGCATCTTCGTCGCAAAATTTGATCACCCGCATACATACCACAAAAATAAAACCACCCGATTTCGGGTGGTTTTATTTTATCATTAGCATATCAACTAATCAGCTAATTACTCAGCTGCATCATCTTCTGCTTTCTTCATTTTGTCCTTGATAGCAGCCAGTGCGCCCAGGTCGCCAAGTGTTGGCTTCTCTACCTTGCTCTGGATGTTTTTCACGGCTTTCTTGGTTTTGTCTGATTCTACGTTAGCCTCTTTTCTTGCAGCTTCCTTTTCCTCAGTTTTTACCTGCTCCCATACCTTTGAATGAGAAACCATGATACGCTTGTCATTACGATCGAACTCGATGATCATGAATTGAAGTGTTTCTTCAGCTTCTACATTGCTGCCATCTTCTTTACGCAGGTGGCGGGCTGGTGCATATGCTTCAAGGCCGTACTGCAACTGTACAGTAGCACCCTTTTCATCTT
>CAYZKL010000063.1:0-22671 GCA_964478855.1 uncultured Flavipsychrobacter sp. | reverse complement strand
GACCTGATCAGTTTTTTAAAGGGTTCTACGGGTTTCGATTTAATCGGATAAGTATAGCCCACACCCAACCGTTGAGTCACCAGGTTATCCATAGCTATCGTAGGGTTATGCTTTACCTGATCATTGTATGAATAACTGAAGTCGAAGTTCTTAATACTCCAGGGCATCCTTATTGCTTTTGGCGGAGCAGATGGATTGCCCTGGATACGAACATTGGTCAGATTGATGCTTTTAATAGAAGTGAAATCCTGTGCCACATTCTTGATCGAGTCCCTTTCAGCAGCGGTTTTGGCGGCACTAAGTTCATCCTTCAACTGCACATCCTGGTTATACGGATCATATTTAGGGCTGCTTACGCTCTGCACATATCCAACATATAACGGAAGTGTAATACCCCAGCTACGTGGCATCAGTTTACCCAGGCTCAGGTTTGTAGATGTTGCATACTGGTAGTAGTTATCCTGCGAGCGTTGTTGTATCTTCTGGTCTATATTACCATAACCGGCAGTATGCATACTACCCGAAGCATTTAAATTACCAAGGTCAGCCAACTGGAAAGCTACTTTACCTGCGGCAGCATATCCGGCCTGGTCATTCAGACCAGACATCCTCAACTCATCAAACCATACTTCCAGGCATTTTGCCATACCGTCATCAGATGGTGTCTGGTTGTTTTTCTTAGGATTGATAAGGCCAATCATCAGGTTTTTTGCACCACCAATATTCGGGTTACCAAGTATCACTATGGTATTTCCTTTCGAATCTTTAGTAAAGTATGGCACATAGGTAAGCCATCCGCTGGCATCGCGCTCTTTCTTCGCTTCCACCAGGTCCTGCAGCACCAGATCCATTTCATTTGCCTCAGGCCAGATAGCAGTACTATTTGATTGCGATACTCCAAATGGGGTCATTGAAAGCGGTTGCCTGTACTCATAGTAGTTATTGGTAAAGTCACTACCTATCCTCATAAATGCCGATACATCACCATTATTCACCGGGGCCTGCCCCACCTGCGATTCCGCATGAATGAACATACGCAGCTTAGTATACAAGCGCATATCCACATTCACTTCTTTAAATACCGCCCTTGCATCTCCATCCTGCAGCGCACATACCCTCAGCGATAATGATTGCTCATTGAGCTGAACTGTTGTGGTTGCAGAAGTAGTGGTCAACTGGCGCTGAACGCCCGGAGGCACTACATAGGGCACCGGCTGGCGCTGGCCATTCTCATCAATACTTACAGAGGTAACCGTAAAGTCTGTAAGACCCTGGTTTTGTTGAGGCAGGTTTTCGCCGGGAGTGGTGAGTGAGTAATTGAAATTACGCCATTGGTTACGTCCCAGCTCCAATGTTGCAAAACGCAGATATACACTATCCTCCCATCCGTTCATAAACATACGGATAAAGCGTACAGACCTGAAGTCGGACATGCCACCTACCTTATGATCATAATTACGCACCGGTATCTTGAACTGGTACCAGTTCTCATACTCTGTATTGCCATTAGGCAGCTTCACAAGGCTGCGCTGAATATTGATGAGGTTATTGGTACCCACCTGCATCCTGTTGGGCGTAAAGTCAATACGATACTGGAAGTAACTTTCGCCTTCATTAAGTGTATTGTCCCTGTTTATATCCTCAGACTCAGGTATGGTGGTAGATGAGGTCGGGAAAGATGCATTAGGATCTGTAACCGGAGAGTTGCCCTGCGGGCTGTTGTACTTTTTATAACGGGTAAGCACGCTTATCTGATCACCGTTTGGACCGGCATATGCTGAGTCGCGGAAAAAACGGTAGTTATCATTTGCAGGGTCATTCAAAGACTCCTGGTATGCTGGATTACCGGTTCCTATTTTCTTTCCTAAGTTATTTAAAAATGCTGCAAATTTTGTCTGCTCACTTTGCTGACCCGGTATATTTGACTCATCGGGCAGACCATCATAACCAACATCCTGCAGCGAACGTGCCGCAACATCATTATCAAAGGCACGGGTTATCTGCTGCTGAAACTTAGGCACATAGCCATACACAGTCGTATCCAGCTTTGCAGCATCAAAAGGTGAAGGGATACTGTTTTCAAAAAACAACCTTGAATCCCTGAGCACATCCTCGGAAACATTACCCAGATTAAAGTACAAGGAACCACCCTGAGGATTTCTGCCACCTATAAACGGATCCATCACCCAGAATTGTATGTACTCCACATTTGAAGCCTCGAAGTCTGTATTGTCGATAGAACGCGAAATACCACCCCACCTGGTCTGCGGATTCATCAGGCTACCGTCATTATTCACATTGGCAACATCAAAGTTGTAAGGCCCTCTTTCTTTCGGATAAAAACCAAGATCGAATGTGGTGAGTATGTTCTGAAGTGCTACTATACTTTTATTCGGGAATACTTCCTGCTGCTGCACCATCCTTATGTAGTGCTGATTAGAATCGTTCTTCACATAGTCCGGCACCGATGTTCCGGGATCCACAAGTGTAGGCTCTATAGTATACCACGCAAGCCGTGCACGATTCATACCATTGGAAAGATCATCACTCTTTTCTCCTTCTGGGAATAATGACTGAGCAAATTTATTGACCGCACCACGTGGTGTTGAGGATAGAGACCATTGTATAGCAGGGAATTTAAGATCTATGCTGCTACTTGTACCTTCAAAGTTATCGATATATACAGAGCCTTCCGGATCAAGTACATCGATCTGCTTAGGATGGCCGGGCAATAACGTTGCCACCTCCATGTTGATATTTGCAAATGACGGAGCAGTCGTAGAATATAGCGGCAGTTTATCTAACGCCCTCGTCAGTGCCGGTACTTCAGTCTGGTAATTGGCATCCAAACCTAACACCGTATTCTGTATAGGGTCTTCACCAAAAGACACTTGTTGGGTGAAGGGTCTTTCCTTCAGCCTCATAGCAGTACCGCCCAGTGTCAGTTTTTTATTCAGGTAGTAGTCAAACCTGGCAGCCATAAAATTCTGCTGCTGAAAACCGAATGTGGCATTATCCTCATATTGTATATTAATAGGCACACCTGAATTCAGGATACCTGTATTGATGATCTTTATTCTGCCCAGGCCATAATCCATTGTATAATCCTGGTTTTCCAATAGTTTAGTACCACCGGCGGTAACTGAAACAGAACCCGGAGGAATATTGAAACCACCTAAGAATATCTCAGAAGAAGAAGTGGACTTATAGGTACCACGCAATATGTAACGGTCAGTAGATTGCGACTGCAACGCAACTGTCTTTGTGGAGTCATACAAAACCTGGAACACATATTTCCTTTGCAGTACGGGGTCAGGAGTGGTGCTTGGCGGTACTACCAGTGATGCGGCAAGATCATTACCAAATGGCTCCAGTACGGGGAAGATGATCTTACCCTGCTGTGTGTTTATGGTCATACCTTCCACAAAGTCAAACATACCATCGGGCGATGGTTCATTCTGAGCATTCAGCCTGTCGAGGTTTAATAATGTAAGGTATGGTGTTCCTTTTTTAGGTCCTTCGGGTATATACCGGATCTCTCCACCTCCCGGATCCTGGTACAGGATATTCAATATGAAATTTTCTTTCGAAACACCAAATCCTCCGAGAGAATAGATGTTCTTCATCATCAGGTCCCACACCGGTAATGTAGGCCTGGATGCAGTACCCTTCATTAATTTCAGGAACAGCACTTTTGAATTAGAACTGTCCGGCGGCAGGTCTTCCGCAAACTCACCCACCTGGTACACCTTTCCTTTGTATGTGTAACGGAAGGCCACACCCAGCACCTCATCAGCGTTCAACTGCGCATTGAGCATGATGTAACCCAGCCTGGGGTTGAATGAGAACTCAGAAGCCGTCAACTGGCGGGCAGTGGTACGTTCAAAATCCTGACCCTGTGTAAGACCCAGCCTGCCCGCCGTATTAGTAGCAGAACTCTGCAAACGGCTGAGTAATTTATTTTGTGTCAACTGGCCATACAGCCTGTTGGCATTATTGTCCGGCAGGCCGTTCCTTATAGGGTTACTGGGGTCTGTCAATGATTGCACATACGGGTTGGCTTCACCAAGGTCCATAAAGCACATTACATCACGTACACCAGTTACCGTACCCGTTCTGTTCGTTACCCACACCTGTATCTTACTGATGTTCACCAGTGAGTTGATCTCCGGGAAATTTTTCAGTGCATTGTTATAGTTATTCCTGAAATACTGGGCAACAAGGAAGTTCCTGTTCTCTTCATAGTTGAACGCCTTTACAAATATCTGTTGCGCCTGCGATCCTCCCTGTATGGTTAGGCTCTTACGTTGCGATTTTTGTTGCGATACCACCGCTGTCACCCATAGTTTACCAAACTGCAACTGTGTCTTTAAACCAAACAAGGATTGTACCCCGTTAATAAGGTTGCTTTTCAGAGGGAAGCTCACATTACCTGCTTCTATCTTTTTCAGCATTTCATCTTCCTTTCCGTTATAGTCCAGCTTTTGTATATTCTGGTAGTCGAATGTTGCTTTGGTATTGTTGCTGATATTCAGCTTCAGTTTATCACCCACCGTAGCCAGCAGGTTTATGTTCATCTGCATGTCGAAATCGAACACACCATATTTCTGCGCACGCTGGTTCAATGTCGGGTTTTTAATGTTCTGCCAGTTACCGCCAAATGTCACATCCACATTACCCTGTGGTTTTACCTGTATCGTATTGCTACCGAATATGCGGTCGAAAAGCCCCTCTTTATACATCTGCGGCAATTCAGGCGTCTTGTTGAATAACATTAAGCCATCAAGCCGGCGCTGCCAGTAAGCGTCCTCATCCTGTTTGCCGCGGTATTTAGCATATTCATCCAGCGTCATGTAGGTAGGATTGCGCATGAACTCACTGCCAAGCCTGTCGTTGTAATTATAACGATTAGAATCGGGATCGTATTCAAATTCCTTTTGTTCGTTCTTGGGATCGTTGAGGTCTATGCTTTTGGGCCGTTTGTAATCGGTAAGCGGATCACCGGTCTTATCGTGAATAGGGAATTTTAATTTCCGTAAAGAGTCTGATTTTGCAAGGCTGTCCTGGGAAACGGTATCAGGTTCTGGTGAGTAAGGGACAAAGAATGGCCTGTACCCGCGTGCTGCCACGTTGGCAATAGCAGCAGCAAGCGCTATGAAAACCAAAAACTTATATCCAAAATTACTACTACCCTTCAAGTTTCAGCTTTTAGCGATTTTACAGTACGCGAAGCGCCTGTTTGATCAATTCTTCTACAGTTAATGAAGACGCATTATCGATTTTCTTTATAGCGTTTTCTCCTACCCCTCTGCTTATGCCCAGGTTCACCAATGCTATTAACGCATCTTCCTCCTTTGTATTGTGTATTACAGCCGATAATGAGGATGTATTTTTCTGCCTTACAAGTTTGCCTTTCAGCTCTAAAATAATCCGCTGGGCGGTTTTGGCTCCTATTCCCTTCACCCGTTCCAGCGTTTTGTTGTCTTCACCGGCTACAGCTCGCTCCAGTTCATCGGTTGTAAGCGATGACAGTATGATGCGGGATGTAGCGGCCCCTACCCCGTTTATATTGAGTAACTGGCGGAATGTTGTCCGTTCTTCTTCATCAGCAAAGCCGTACAGTACCCATGCATCCTCACGTACCTGGAGGTGTATATACAAGCGGCATTGCTCCAGGTGCTGGATCTTGGCATAGGTCTGGAGTGTTATGTTTATTTCATAACCCACTCCATGCACATCCATATGTAATAGTGATGGCGACTTATAGGTAAGTTCACCTTTCAGGTATGCAAACATTGTTTATTGGCTTGGCTTAAATCGACAAAAAATGGTATGATCGCTCATACCGCCCGAAAGATACAAAATTAATACGAGTGGCTACCCGTTTTTTGAACATAGCACATAAATACTAATGTTTATTTAACCTCTTATGTGATTGATTTTTATATAGAAAGGGAGGACCTCAGCCCTCCCCTTGCAATGTTATTAAAATAAAATCATTTATTGCTGTACCACTACGTGGAATACCCTGCTTTCAGATCCTGTACGCAGGCTCAGGATGTACATCCCGTTCGCAAGGGTCTTGCTCAGCTGTATCTGCTGGTTCAGTTTGCCTTGCTTAGCTGTAACCAGTTCCTTGTACACCACCTGGCCAAGTACATTCGTCACTTCCATCGTCACTTCCTCATCCGTTGTCGTAGCCAGTGTGCCTTTTACTACAAACACACCCTGGTTCGGATTCGGGATAACTGTGATGTCGTTTGCGCCGTTAAGTACCGGTTTCACACCAACATTCGTTGAGTTGATATACACCCAGCCAAACGTCGTTACAGGACAGATACCGCTGCTCGTTACCATGCAAGCAACAGAATCCTGTTTAGGATGGTTGAACTTGTTGCTGATGTATGTGTTGGTAGTAGCTCCTACAACAGGTACACCGTTCAGTATCCACTGGTAAGCAAATGGTCCTACTCCGCTTGTAACTGTAGCCACAAGGGTGTCATACTGGCCCCATCCGATCTCTGTACCAGGTACACCGTCAACAACCACTATCGGGGTTACCGGCGTATCCACTATCATACGTACACTGTTGCTCGTAGCCGTAGGTGCAAGGCGGCATGGATAGTTGCTCGTCATAGCACAGTAGATCACATCTCCGTTGTCCGGTTCGTATGCAAGTACTCCGCCGCTAACTCCCGGAACTGTTACTCCGTTCACTCTCCAGATGAAGCTTGGGGCTGTACCGCCAAACTCTGCTGCTGCTATCACTGATACCTCTGTACCCGTACATACATGATCTCCCGGATCTGCTGTAAGTGTTGCTGTTGGTATGCCCTGTGGCAATACCGACATACGCACTTCGTTGGTAGCAGTAAGCGGTGCCGCGCATGTAGCATTACTTGTCATCGTTACTTTCACCATATCTCCATCTGCAGGTATGAATGCGTATGTATTGCCTAAGGCTACATTCACTCCGTTCACACTCCATACATAGGTTGGTGAGCTGCCGCCGTTAACAGGAAGCGCTGTAAAGGTCGCACTTGCTCCTGTACATACTGTATCTGTAGTTGGTATCAGCATCGTTACCGATGGGGTTACTGATGGTATCACGCCTATCGTTGCTGTGCCGGCCATCAGCTGGCTGCAGCCTGATGGTGTATTGATAGCCACCACTGTATATACGCCGCCTACTGTCTGCAGGCCGAAGTCTAATGCGATACCGGTTCCTACAAACGTGCCCGTTGGGGTAGAGCCGCGGTACAGCAGGTAGTTGGTACCAACCTGTGAACCATTGAGCCCGATGTGTACACCACCTGTGCCTGAGCAGTAGTTGCCGCCACCGGTCACAGAGAATATCACCGGCAATGGTACAACGCTGATCGGCAATGATGCCACGCAGCCAGGGCCTAATGTGTAGTTGATCACCGAGGTACCTAAGTTAGCGCCGTAAACAGTACCTGTCAGTGAGCCTATTGGGGCCACTGTGGTATTGGTACTGCTCCAGATACCGCCCGGTACGCCGTCTGAGAACGTAACCGTTGAGCCGATACATACGTACGGATGGCCACTGATCGCTGTTGGCAGCGGGCTGATACTTACAGGGATCGTTACATAACAGCCGCTTGGCATCATGTATGTTATTGTTGCTGTGCCGGGGGCAACACCTGTTACCACGCCCGTTGCTATATCTATTGTTGCATTCGTATTGCTGCTTGTCCATGCGCCGCCCGGCAGACCATTGGTCAGCGTTGAGCTCGTGGTCACACAGATATTTGTTGATCCTCCGATCACTGTCGGCATAGGGTCAACTGTAAGGTTCATTGTTGTAAAGCAACCTGATGAGCCTATTGTATATACTATTGTAGTAGTACCCGCAGCTATTGCATTCACAAAGCCTGTACTTGCACCTATCGTAGCATAACCGGGGTTACTGCTCGTCCATGTACCACCGGTAGCAGGGTTGGTCAGTATAGCGGTTGCACCTTCGCAGATGTTAGGGCTGCCTACGATCGCCGGTGGCAGTGGGTTCACCACTATCGGGAAGGTAACATAACAGCCGCTAGGCATCAGGTAGGTTATTGTAGCTGTACCGGTAGCAACGCCAAGCACATCGCCTGTCGATGGGTTAACCGATGCTATTGATGGCGTACTGCTGCTCCATGCACCGCCAAATGTGGTATTGGCAAGGGTAGTAGTAAAGCCTAAACATACGTTCGGAGAACCGGTGATCGGTGCAGGATTTGGTATCACATTGATAAAGCTGGTAGTAACACAACCTGTACCTATGGTATACGTAATAGGTGCTGTACCTACTGTAAGGCCGCTGACAATACCTGAGGTAAGGCCTATCGTGGCAATACCGGTAGCACCGCTGGTCCATGTACCGCCGATCGCAGGATTAGTTAATAATGTGGTCTGGCCTACGCATACGTTCGGTGAACCAGCGATTGCTGGTGGTAAACCAAATACCGTAACTGTAAGCAGTCGTGGACAGCCTGTACCTAAAGTATAGCTGATAACCGTAGTACCCGGAGTAATACCCAGTACTAAACCACCGGTAACTGTAGCTACTGCAGGATTACTGCTGCTCCATGTACCACCGCTAACAGCATTGCTCAATACCGTTACCTGGCCTACGCACACACTCGGCACACCTGTAATAACAGGAGGTGCAGGAAGTACAGAAACAGAGTGCGTAGCATAACAACCGGTAGGCAATGTGTAACTTATTATTGTAGTACCAACGGTAACACCTGTAACACTACCTGTAAACATACTGGTTGTAGTCGCAGTCGCGATTGCCGGTGTGCGGCTGCTCCAGGTACCGCCCATTGTAGTATCACTGAGCGTTATTGACATGAACTGGCATACAGTACTAGGGCCTACTATCGGTGATACCGGGTTAACAATTACAGAACTGATAACCCTGCAACCCGAACCCATAGTATAAGAGACAAGTACGGTACCTGAACTGACACCGGTAATTACACCTGTGCCCGATACAATTGTAGCAACAGTAGGATCGCCAGTTGCCCATACACCACCTGTTGTGGCATCTGATAATGTGGCAGGAATACCTACACATATCGTACCCGGTGCAGGAACTATTATCGGGCCCGGATTAGCAACTACCGTAACTGTGACGAATGCCGCACAGCCGGAAACAGTATAAGAGATATTAGCAATGCCTGCTGCAACACCTGTAACAAGGCCCACACCACTTACTGTAGCCACCGCAGGTGCGCTACTGCTCCATGCACCACCTGTAGCGGCATCACTCAATGAAGTGGTCTGTCCCTGGCACATACTTAGATTGCCTGTTATTGGCGGTGGTCCGGAATTAACCGTTATCGTCCTCGTCCTGAAACAACCCGAAGGAAGTGTATAAGTAACAAAAGCAGTACCTGTGGTCATACCTGTAACTACCCCACCTGAAGTAATACTTACTGACCCTGTTCCGACGGAAGCGCTCCATGCACCACCGGGGGTGGTATTACTAACTGTTCCGGACAAACCGACACACAACGTTGTTATACCTGTAATGGCAGCAGGCAAAGGATTTACAGCCACAGTATGTGTAACCGTACAGCCGAAGCCGATAGAATAAGTTATGGTTACCGTACCTGTTGCAGCACCTGTTACCATACCGGAACTGATACCGACGGTAGCAACAGAAGGATTACTGCTGGCCCATGTACCACCACCTGTAGCATCACTCAATGTTATTGCAGATCCGATACAAACCTGTCCCGGACCTGATACCGGCGATGGTACTGAATTAACAGTGACCGTAACCGTTGCAATGCAGCCGGAAGTGAAAGTATACGTTATAACTGTAGAGCCTACACCAACACTTGTTACCAAACCTACACCGGAGATAGTAGCCACTGAAGGAATACTACTGCTCCATGTACCGCCCGGTGTGCTGTTGCTTAATGTGCTGGTATTACCAAGACAAAGACCCGTAATACCGGTAATAGGTGTTACAGGGTTTACCGTAATAGATTTTGTTGCGGTACAGCCGCCACCTAAAGAATAAGTAATAACTGCGGTACCTCCTGATACACCTGTCACAATGCCCGAGCTCAGGCCCACAGCAGCGATCGCAGGGCTACCGCTGGTCCAGGTACCCCCGGCTATAGCATCGCTGAATGTAGTTGTAGCACCCTGGCATACCGTTGCTGCACCTATGATGGCAGTTGGAGTTGGTGTAACTGTTATCGTAGTTGTAGTGACACAACCGGTAACAGGTAAGGTATAAGTAATACCTACTGTGCCCATAGTTACACCGGTAATGATACCTGTGGTTAAGCCAATGGTTGCACTTCCTGTGCCTCCACCGCTGGTCCATGTACCTCCACCAGAATTGGTAAGCGTAATCGTAGAGCCCACGCATACTGCAGATGGTCCGGCTATTGCTGATGGCAGTGGTGCAACATTTATAGTTGTAGTAATGAAGCAGCCTGATGGTGCAGTATAGGTTACAAAAGCAGAACCTACTGTGAGCCCTGAGACAACTCCACTGGTAGTACCAATAGTTATTGACCCAGTACCGGAAGTGCTGCTCCAGGTGCCACCCGGAGTTGCATCACTCAGAACTATAGTTGATCCGACACAAACATTTCCGGGTCCGCTTATCGCTGCAGGGAGCGGTATGACCGCAACTGATTTTGTAGTGACGCAGCCTGACCCTAATGAATAAGTTATAGTAGCAGATCCTACAGTTATGCCTGATACAATACCGGTTGATAAACCAACCGTGGCTATAGCTGGTGCACTGCTTGTCCATGTACCACCACCGGCATCACTCAGCGTTATTGTTCCACCTATACATACAGACGATGGCCCTGAAATAGGAGGCGGGCCTGAAGTAACGGTCATGGTATGAGTTCTTACACAACCTGTACCTGTGGCATAAGTAATGATCGACGATCCTGTGGCAACTGCAGTTACCAAACCTGTAGATGAACCTATAGTTGCAATACCCGGGCTGCTGCTGGTCCATGATCCGCCGGGAGTAGCATCACTCAGCAATGTGGTAGAGCCTATACATAAGGTTGATAAACCTGTTATAGGCGCAGGACCGGGATTGACAGTTATGGTTAATACCGCACGGCAACCCGCACCTGTAGAATAAGTAATGATAGCGGTTCCACCAATGACACCGGTTACAATACCTGTGAGTGAACCAACTGTGGCAACTGCAGGTGCGCTGCTGCTCCAGGTGCCACCAGGTGTAGGATCACTCAATGTTATAGAAACACCTACACATACGTTCGTAGGGCCGCTTATAGCTGCAGGTGGAGGTGTTACCGTAACAGTGGTCGTCGCAAAACAACCTGTAGGGAACAATGTATAAGATATTACTGTAGTACCCGGAACCAAACCCGTAACTACACCTGTTGACGAACCTATTGTTGCAGTAGCAGGTGTGCTGCTGCTCCATGTACCGCCGAAGGTTGGATCACTCAATGTTGTTGTGGCACCCGGGCAAATAGAAGTGATACCGCTTATAGGAGCAGGACTGGGATATACGGATATGCCGATCGTGGTCCTGCAGCCGGTAGGTAGTGTGTAAGTGATCGTAGCAAGCCCGGGAGAAATACCTGTAACAATACCAGACGAAGAACCGATAGTGCCGACGGCAGGATTACTGCTGCTCCAGGTACCGCCCGGCAATGAATTGAATAAAGAAGAAGTATA
Source organism: uncultured Flavipsychrobacter sp. (assembly GCA_964478855.1). Taxonomy (GTDB): domain Bacteria; phylum Bacteroidota; class Bacteroidia; order Chitinophagales; family Chitinophagaceae; genus Nemorincola. The sequence continues at coordinate 10,968 of CAYZKL010000063.1, read as the reverse complement.
ACCCACGCATACATTCGTGACCCCTGTTATAACACCGGGCAGCGGATTTACAGTAATGGTGGTAGTAGCATAGCACCCACCAGGTGCTAGGTAGCTGATAACAGCAGTACCTGCACTTACACCATTTAATACCCCGGTTATGAAATTAATTGTTGCAACACCGGTACTGCCGCTCGACCAGAAACCACCCGGAGTAGCATCACTCAATGTGATGCTTGTACCTACGCAAAGCGAGGTAGGACCCGTGATCGGAGCCGGATTAGCATATACTGTTACCGTAGCTGTCGTTAAGCAGCCTGTAGGCAATGTGTAAGTTATAGTAGCAGTACCCGGCGACATCCCGGTTACGATACCGCTCGATGCTCCTACTACAGCAGTACCCGGAGCACTGCTGGTCCATGTACCTGAGCCTGAGCTCACCAATGTGGTGGTGGCACCTACACATACATTGAACAGGCCAGCAATAGATGCAGGTAGCGCATTCACAATTATAGAATAGGTAGCCGCACAACCGGTGGGCATTACATAAGATACAACTACCCCGCCTGCACTGACACCCGTGACAATACCTGACGCAGATCCCACTGTTGCAACACCCGGATTACTGCTTACCCATGTTCCGCCAACTGTGGCATCACTTACCGTAATTGTCGATCCTACACAAACTGCTGTAGGCCCTGTTATTGGCCCCGGGCTTGGATTAACGGTTACTGTAGCTACACGGAAACAGCCTGTACTTAACGTATAGGTGATCACCGTAGTGCCTGGAATGACGCCGGTAACAACACCGGTACCTGTACCTACTGTGGCGGTTCCGGGAGCACTGCTCGTCCATGTTCCGCCGCTAATTGCATCACTTAGTGTTGTCGTAAAACCGGTACATACAGTCATACTGCCGGTAATAGGCCCCGGAGTGGAGAGTACGGTTATTGTTGTTGTGATCAAACATCCTGTTGGGAGCCGGTAAGTAATAGCCGACGTACCCGGCGATACCCCGGTGACGACACCCGATGAAGAACCAATAGTAGCAATACCCGTACTGCCACTCGCCCACGTACCTGCCGGAGTTGCATCGCTTAATGTTATTGTAGACCCTACACAAACTGATGTAGGCCCGGTAATGGCAACCGGAGGCGAATATAACAGTAGCTTATTACCATCGGTAGTGTCGCTGAATGCTGTATAAGCACATGATACGATACAACGGTAAAAAATATCGGCAGTAACTGTAGCTACGTAAGTATTGTTGGTTGCTCCCGTAATACTTGTCCAGCTAAGGCTGTCAGGCGATGATTGCCATTGGTAACGCAATCCGAGGCTCAACGACGAACCTGTTAATGTAAGTGTGGAAGTATAAGTGGCACAGCCAATGGAATCTGAAGGGACTACCATACCCGCAACCGGTACACCGGCGCAGTTAGGATCCCACCGGTACACCTGGTTAGCAGCAGGCTGGCCTGTAAGATTTCTTGACTCCGTGGTCATACTTGGTGTTGGCGATGTGCCTGTACTGTTCAGCGACCAAAATAATTGTGTACCTGTTACCGGTGCGGCGCCCACACCATCGGTGATACCTATTGAGTGACGGCCCAAGCTTGGTGTGCCGGTAGCGATAAAATCGTAAGCAAAATCAATGATATTGGTAGTTTCGTAAAGTTTTATTTCAATACTTTCCCGGGGCGTACCACCACTGCCGGTACCGCTATAGAAATCCATGTTACGCCATTCAATGGTAAACACACGGTTAGGAGCTGTACCTGTGGTTCTGTAATAAACACACGCACTAGTGGTAATAATGTCCGTCCATAAAGCTGCTAATATCGGCCGGGGCAGATCGTAATTGCCGAAAGTACCTGTTGATGTATTTGAAAGATCATTATCATAAGTGTTTACCATAGATGTCGGAAACACCTGTCCTAAAACGATCCATGCATTCTGAGATGCTGATACACTGGTATAGGTATTGCCGCAATAAACAAAACTGAACCCGATAGGTATATTATCATAAATACAATCATCCCATGCGGTACTGCCCCAGGTAGTACCTCCTGTAGCAGGAATAGGTCCGGTACCACCTGTCACCGGTGCATACGGGCTGCTGAATGCGCTGAATGTATATGCACTTAATGCCTGGCCAAAACTATTTTGCCCCAGGACAATGAACATCGCGAGTAATAAAAATTTCTTCATATGGCTACATTAAGGTTTATTAGAAATATAGTTATATAAAGGTAACGATTTTCTTAATTGAAACATATACCATTAATTAATAGTATTATAATTAAAATTTAAGTAAAAAGTGTTCAGGAAAAACTTCTTAGCAGAACAGCCACGATAGTTAAGGCAGCATAAACCACGCTGGCAATACCATTAGTATTAGCGAATGCAATATTTACTTTGCTCAGGTCGCCGGGTTTTACCAGCAGGTGCTGGTAAGTAAGCATTGATATATAAAATGCTGTTCCTATCCAGTACACAAAATGAAAGTGACCGGCTATGCCTGCCCATATCACAAATACGGCAGAGCAGATATGTAATAACGTAGAAACGATCAGTGAGTTACGCACACCTATTGCTGCGGGTATAGAATGCAATTGCTGGCTGCGGTCAAACTCTTCGTCCTGCAGGGCATATATAATATCAAAGCCCGATACCCATGTAAGCACTGATAACGAAAACAATACCGGCACCACCGCAAAATAACCTGTAACAGAAAGGAATGCACCTATAGGCGACAACGACAATCCTACACCCAATACTATGTGACATAGTGCCGTAAACCGCTTGGTATAGCTGTAGAATAAAATAACAAACAGGGCAACAAATGAAAGGTAAAAACATGCCTCGTTGATGAACCATGTAGTAACTACAAATAAGATACAGTTGATAATAGTAAAGAGTAATGCCTGCCCCGGCTTTATAACACCTGCAGGTATCTCGCGCTTTGCAGTTCGTGGATTCAGCGCATCAAATTCCCTGTCCAGGTACCTGTTGAATGACATGGCGGCACTACGCGCAAAGACCAAGCACAGCAGCATTTTCACCAGCATCATCCAGTGAAAAGGTTGCTCAGTGCCGTTGTTCTTCAGTTCAATAAAACCAAGCGTAAGGCCTATGAATGCAAATGGCAGGGCAAAGACAGTATGGCTGAATTTGATCAGTGAAAGATAATCCCGTAATTTCTTTAGTGGAGCCACACTCAAACTGCTCATATTATTTCACATCAGCCTCAATACCTATCGACACAGCTTCGGGTACGGCATTAGAATGTACGATGATATTTTTTTGTACGATACCTGATTTACCTTCTGTATCAAAGTTTACAACAATATCACCATCCTGGCCGGGAGGAATGGTCTCCAGCGGAAAACTTGGTACGGTGCAACCGCACGATACATCTGTCTTGGAAATATAAAGCGGGTGATCGCCTGTGTTCTTAAACCTGAACGCATGAGACACTACTTTACCTGATGGTACACTGCCAAAATTATGCTTGGTCTCGTAAAATTGCATAGAGGTCTTAGGCATTTTTGATGCTATCTCATCCCTATGTCTGATATCTTCCGGGAATATTTCACCGCTATATCTTACACCGTCACGGCTGTAGAAATTACCTTCTCCACCACGGTGTGCGGCACGGAAAAATGTGTTCCTGCTTACACCTGTCAGTTCTATGATCACCAACGTGAATACCGAAAGTGTTAGTACTGTTAGCAATATGATCTTGAAATTCCTACCCATTAGTTTAATGTGTGCGTTTGAACAAAGATACTTTTAATTCAAAATACAATATACAAATTTTAAAAAACTTGTATTGATAGTATTTTTTTATACAATTCAGGCTTTTTCCTCCCATATCTGCGCCAGGTGCACCAGAGTCTCCACTGCTTTCTCCATATCCTGCACGCTCACATACTCCTGCTTAGAGTGTATGCCCATCTCACCTGTGAACAGGTTAGGACAAGGCAGCCCCATAAATGAAAGGCGTGAGCCATCGGTACCGCCACGGATGCTCATACGCTGCACGGTCATGCCCGCACGTTGATAAGCCTCTTCAGCATTATTCATTACATGCGGGTGGTTATCCAGCACTTCCTTCATATTCCTGTACTGCTCCTTTACCACAAACGTGGTATTAACACCGGGAAACTGCCTTACTGTTTTATCTACCAGTTCCCTCAGCCTCTGCTCATGACTGGCAAGCATTGCCGTATCAAAATCGCGAACAATGAACTGAACGGTTGCTTTTTCAAGCTGTCCCTCTATAGATGTTGGATGTACAAATCCTTGTTTGCCTTCTGTTGTTTCAGGGCACCACTCATTCTTGGGTAGCATATCCACAAATGCAGCTGCTGCTTTTATGGCGCTCACCATCTTACCCTTTGCATAACCCGGGTGTGCGCTTACACCGTTGAAGGTTACGATCACTGCGTCTGCGGAAAATGTTTCTCCTTCCAGGTGGCCACGTTCGCCCCCATCAAGGGTATAGCCGAAATCCGCACCCAGCTTCTTCATATCTATTGCGGCCACTCCCCTGCCTACTTCTTCGTCGGGGGTAAAGAGGACACGTATCTTACCATGTTTCAGTTCGGGGTGCTGTACCAGGTAGCTGGCCAGGTCCATTATAATAGCTACACCCGCTTTATCATCAGCGCCAAGCAGTGTAGTACCCGATGCGGTGATAATATCATCACCTATACGCTCCTTCAGGTATGGATGATCGTGTGTGCTTACAACTACCGTAGGGTCATCAGGCAATACAATATCCTTACCGTCAAACTTCGGATGCAGTATCGGCTTCACACCTGTACCACTACAATCCGGTGCCGTATCCACATGAGAGCAATAGCACAATACAGGTACATTTTTATCGGTAGTGGCAGGTATCGTTGCATACACATAGCCATGCTCGTCCAGTTCGGCATCTGTGATACCTATTTCGTGCAGTTCCTTTACTAATATCCTGCTCAGGTCCTTTTGCTTTTCTGTCGACGGTTGCGATGGCGATGCCGGATCACTTTGCGTATCTACCTGTACATAGCGCATGAAACGCTCTGCTGCTGTATGTTTATAATTGGCTATTGACATTTTGTTCAATTGAAGCGCAAAAGTAGGTATCTTAGTCGTTCTATGGAAGGTTTTGACATAAACAAAATAGAAATATCCCAGATCGTCACGGTCACATTCACCCTGTTTGCCATAATAGATATACTGGGTTCGCTGCCTGTCATTATTTCTATCAAGAAGAAAGTGGGTGATATCAATGCCCTGCAGGCCACCCTGGTATCGGGCGGACTCATGCTGTTATTCTTCTTCATAGGTGAGCGAATGTTAGAGTTCATGGGGCTCGATATCAAGTCATTTGCCATTGCCGGCTCCATAGTCATATTCATCCTCGGCCTGGAAATGGTCCTTGGCCTCGAATTGTTCAAACCCGATGAAAATGCCCGTACCAGCACACTCGTGCCTGTTGCCTTCCCGCTCATAGCCGGCTCCGGCACCCTTACTACCGTTATGTCGCTCAAGGCAGCCTATCAGTATTACAATATCCTCATCGCTATATTCATCAACCTTATCATCATCTACATCACCCTACGCTCCGTAAACCTGCTGGAACGCCTCCTCGGCCCGTCCGGCATACTCGTGGTGCGCAAATTCTTCGGTGTCATTCTTCTTGCCATAGCGGTCAAGATATTCAGGAACAATATCGGGATAATGAAATAACACCTGAAATCCCCCTTTTATTTCCGTTGCGAAACTTATCTTTATCCCACACACAAAGGATATGATACGTTTCAACAGGATACTGGCAGCAGCCATACTTTGCTCATTATCGTTCGGCACACAGGCACAGGACAAAAAGAAATGGGATGTAAATAAACCCGGCGGACCGGGTAAGGATATCTCTTACACGGTTAATGAAGGTACTTGGATGAACCTCGACCTCTCTCCTGATGGCAGGGAAATAGTCTTTGACCTGCTCGGCGATATCTACATTATGCCGGTTACAGGTGGTGAGGCCAGGGTATTGCGCAGCGGTATGGCTATGGAAGTACAGCCCCGCTTCAGCCCCGATGGCAGTAAGATATCATTCACATCAGATGCAGGCGGCGGCGACAATATATGGATAATGGACAAAGACGGCAGCCATGCCCGCCAGATCACTAAAGAGTCATTCAGATTGCTCAACAACGCAGTATGGTGCCCTGATGGCAAGTACATCATAGCGCGCAAACACTTCACTTCCGGCAGGTCATTAGGTGCTGGTGAGTTATGGATGTATCATGTAAACGGCGGCAACGGCCTGCAGCTCACTGCAAGAAAGAACGATCAGCAGGACCTCAATGAGCCATGTGTATCGCCAGATGGCCGTTATGTGTACTATAGTGAGGATGTGTACCCGGGCGGTTCCTTCCAATACAACAAAGACGCCAACAACCAGATATTTGTCATCAAGCGTTTCGACCGTGAAAAAGGAACTATCGAAACAGTGACCGGCGGTCCCGGTGGTGCTGTTCGCCCGCAGGTGGCGCACAGCGGCAATCGCCTGGCTTTTGTAAAGCGTGTCCGCACAAAAACTGTCCTGTTCCTCCGCGACCTGGAAAGCGGCGAAGAATGGCCCATATATGATAAACTGACAAAGGACCAGCAGGAAGCATGGACCATCTTTGGCATATACACAGGCTATGCGTGGACACCCGATGACAAGCACATCATACTTTGGACAGGTGGCAAGATCGTAAGCATTGATGTGAACGGCAAGAACATGGCAACAGATATTCCTTTCTCCTGCAATGTGAACCAACACATCACAGATGTTGTACGATTCAAACAGGATCTTAACCCTGACGAATTCAATGTAAACGTTATCCGTCATGCCACTACTTCACCCGACGGCAAATGGCTTGTGTTCAATGCGCTTGGCCACATCTACAAAAAGGCTCTGCCTGACGGCAAACCGGAACGCATCACCAATAGTCCCGTCTCCGAGTTCGAACCATCATTTTCACCCGACGGAAAGACGCTTGTATTTGTAACTTGGAACGACAGCCTTACAGGCAGCATCAGCAAAGTAAGCGTTGATGGTAAGACCAAACCCATAAGCATCACTGATAAGAAAGGTATTTACCGCACTCCTTCATTTTCTCCGGATGGTAAATGGATCGTATACACAAAGGAGGGCAGCAACGATATAATGGGTAATGCCTACACCATAAAGCCGGGGATATATATAATGCCCGCAACAGGTGGTAAAGAAGAGTTTGTAACTGATAAAGGGGAATACCCGAAATTCAACAAAGACGGCAGCCGTATTTGCTACCAGGCAGGTGGCAACCTTTTCGGTTCGCTCGATAAAACATTCAGCAGTTGCAAGACAGATGGCAGCGACGATCGTATCATCTTTAAAGGAAAATATACCAGCCAGTTCACAGTATCACCCGATGGAGAGTGGATCGCATTTACCGATCTGCACGAAGTATATATTGCTCCATTTCCGTACACAGGCAAGGAGATCAACCTGACACACGACTCTTCTGATTTCCCTGTAAAAATGGTATCAAAGGATGCGGGCATCAACCTGCACTGGAGCAGCGACAGCAAACAACTGCACTATACCCTCGGCGATCAGTACTACTCCATAAACCTTGCCGACCGTTTTGAATTCATTGCAAACAAACCCGACTCTTTATTTAAGTTGCCCGAAAATGGTATAAGCGTAGGACTTACCGCAAAGACCGATAAACCAAAAGGCGTAACAGCTTTTACAAATGCGCATATCATCACAATGAATGGCGATGAAGATATAGCCGATGGTACTATTGTGGTAGATGGCAATCTGATAAAGGCCGTGGGCAAAGCAGGTGAAGTAACAGTACCAGCAGGTGCTACCGTTATGGATTGCAAGGGCAAGACCATCATGCCCGGTTTTATAGATGCACATGCGCACGGCAACCACTTCCGTTATGGCCTCACACCTGATAAGCACTGGCCATACTTTACCAACCTTGCATATGGCGTTACCACCATGCACGACCCCTCTGCTGTAAGCGAAATGGTATTTGCCCAAAGTGAATTGGTGAAAGCAGGTATTATGCAAGGCCCTCGTGTATTCTCCACCGGTACCATACTATATGGTGCAGACGGCGATTTCAAGGCAGTTATCAATTCGCTTGATGATGCCAAGAGCGCACTGCGCCGCACCAAAGCATTCGGTGCATTCAGCGTAAAGAGCTACAACCAGCCACGCCGCGAGCAACGCCAGATGGTGATAGAAGCCGCCCGTGAACTGAAGATGGAAGTAGTACCGGAGGGCGGTTCATTCTTTTATCACAACATGAGCATGATAATGGATGGGCACAGAACCATAGAGCATAACATACCAGTGGCGCCGTTGTATAATGATGTATTGCAGTTCTGGAAGAATGCAGGCACCGGCTATACCCCTACGCTTATAGTTTGCTACGCCGCACTTAGTGGTGAGAACTACTGGTACCAGCATACCAATGTTTGGGAAAAAGAACGCCTGCTGCGCTTTACGCCAAGGAATGTGATAGATACCCGTGCACGCCATCGCACTATGGCTCCGGAAGAGGAATATGAGAATGGCCACATACTGGTATCAAAAAGCATAAAGAAACTGAATGATGCGGGAGTTAAAGTGAATATGGGCGCACATGGCCAGATACAGGGCATAGGCGCACACTGGGAGATATGGATGCTCACACAGGGTGGCATGACCCCGCTGGAAGCATTAAAAGCCGCAACCATCAACCCCGCCATCAACCTCGGTCTCGACAACTGGATAGGCTCCCTGCAGCCCGGCAAACTCGCGGATCTGCTTATCATGGACAAAAACCCGCTTGATAACATCTATAATACAGAAAGCCTGCACTACACCATGATCAATGGCCGACTGTACGATTCAGAGACAATGAATGAGATCAGCGGCGACCGTACCATAACAAGAAATAAGTTCTACTGGGAGCTGAACAGGAATGCGGAAACGTTCCCATGGCATACCGAAGCTGTGGAGCTGGGAGATTAACTCCAAAAAAGTTTGAAAAAGGGAAAGCCTGCTCATGAGCAGGCTTTCCCTTTTTCAGCACCTCACAAAAAAACTTTGAATTTTGAATTTTGAATTTTTACTTTTACTCCGTGCTTCTTGGAGGTACATCAATAATATTGAATGAAGTCTACGCTGATCAGTATGCCTGAGCGATACAGGCAGGTCATTTTTGTTCTGTGCCTTGCGGCATGTATCGTGTTGCCTATAGACCCACCCATTGCCCTGCTTACCGGACTCATCATTGCACTGGTCATTGGCCATCCGTTCATTCATCTTAATAAGAAAGCTACTACCCTGCTCTTGCAGGTATCTGTAGTTTGCCTCGGCTTCAATATGAATTTTGAACATGCTATGAAGGCCGGCCAACAGGGGTTCCTGTTTACAGTAAGCACTATAGCCATAACACTTGTAGCCGGTTACCTGATAGGAAAGGCGCTGAAAATTGATAAGAATACATCTTTGCTTATATCCAATGGCACTGCCATTTGCGGTGGTAGCGCTATTGCCGCTGTGGCTCCTATTATTAAGGCAAACGATGAGCAGATCAGCGTATCGCTGGGCACCATTTTCATTCTCAATTCTGTTGCATTGTTTCTTTTTCCATGGCTTGCAGCAAACGCCATACAGTTTACCGATGAGCAGTTTGGTACATGGTGCGCCATAGCCATACACGATACAAGTTCGGTAGTAGGTGCTGCCGGCAAGTTCAGCGATAAAGCACTGCAGATAGCCACAACTATTAAGCTGGAACGTGCGCTGTGGATCATTCCTATCTCCTTGGCCACATCCTACTTCCAGAAGAGCAGCGGCAAGATCAAGATACCGTATTTCATCTTTTATTTTGTACTGGCCATTATAGCAGCTACCTATCTGCCTGTATATATCCCTGCACTCAGCAATACTATTGGCGACAAGACCATCTTTCAGTGGGCATACTCATTCGGCAGAAAAGGATTGGTGGTCACACTGTTCCTGATAGGTGCCGGGCTGTCCCTTAAGACCATACGGCAGGTAGGCTGGAGGCCAATATTACAAGGCATCCTGCTATGGATAATTATCGGGGGAACGTCTCTTTTTGTAATAAAGAATGTTGTCGGGTAGCCTGCTAATTGTCAAATTCCACCTTATACAAAGTGCGTACTGAACTTTCACAGAGTGGTACAAACTGCTGGTATAGCTCAGATGCTTTGGGCATTGCTCCCCATTGTTCGTTCTTTGCAGACATGTGGGCAAAGTCCCGCAGTTTCAATTCCAGTATAAGTGTATAGGCAGGCCCGGTAAGGTCCGTCATTATCCTTACCTCTATATCGCTTTTGTTTGCCTTAAATTCGTTGGTGATCTCTTTCCAAAGCGCCAGCGCTTCTTTCATTCTTCCAAACCTGATGCGGAATTCATTGCGTTCTATCATCATAAGTTTCTGTTTTAGAGAAACAAAATAATGATTATATTCAAATATGGCTCACAAATTACCCAATTAGCCTATCAGCTAATCAGCACATTAGCTGATCAATTACCTCCTTCCCGGCATGCCTGGCATACCCATGCCCATACCCGGTCCGCGCATCTTATTCATCTGGCCCATCATCTGCTTCATCTGGTCAAACTGCTTCATGAATGCGTTCACCTCGGCTATATCCTTACCACTGCCCAGAGCTATGCGTTTACGGCGGCTGCCATCTATCACATCAGGGTTGCTGCGCTCATAAGGTGTCATTGAGTTGATCATCGCTTCTATGCCCTTGAATGCATCGTCAGATATATCTATCTCTTTTATTGCCTTGCCTACTCCCGGTATCATCGCCAGCAGATCTTTGATGTTACCCATCTTCTTGATCTGTGCCAGTTGTTCCTTAAAATCTTCAAAGTCAAATTTATTGGCGCGTATCTTCTTCTCTAATTTC
>CAYZKL010000062.1:17352-22952 GCA_964478855.1 uncultured Flavipsychrobacter sp. | reverse complement strand
TGGTATATTGGTTATTGTATCTATTGGTTTCATGAACTCACTTCTGTGCAGCCATATACCCACTGTTACTTGCAGGTTCAGGACTTCTATTTCAGTGGAGTTGGCAATTTTAAAAGCAAAGGAGCCGCGGGCATGTACAAATTTCAAAAAAGTTGCATGGGAACGGAAAAAACATATCTTTACCAAAACCATCAATCGAAATGAGCACACATGCTAAAAAACTAATATGAAGCGCACCCTGCAAAGGTTTGCAAGGCTTTCATTAAGAGGTGTATTGCGCCTCAAGATGTCAAACGCCTTTGAGCGAATGAAGCAATTTGGTATATTGGTTATTGTATCTATTGGTTTCATGAACTCACTTCTGTGCTTTAAGGGTAATACCTGCAAGGTTGTACAGAACAACTTAGAACCTGAACTCAACTAATCTTATGGACACTCCGGCTACTTTATTAGAGGAAATAGCTTCAACGGATTTTTTAAAAAAAGCTTGGACATCACTTAATAAAGCAAACCAGAATTCTAGCGGTTTATCTAATATTTCCATCAAAAATTTTGAAGTAAATTTAGATGCAAATATCAAAATCATATCAGGACAGCTCCTGGCTGGCAAATATTCATTCTCCTCTGTCAAGGCCGTTACAATCTCGAAAAGCAATGGAAATGGACTCCGTCCATTAAGAATTGGCGAAATAAAAGATAGATTACTTCACAAAGCGCTAGCGATAAAACTCGATGCAGTACTAACAGATAGATTTCACCTAAACAATGAATGTAGTTTCGCTTATAGAAAGAAAAAAAATGTGCGGAATGCAATCGAAAAAATGGTTGAATATTATAACCTTGGATTCAAGATAATTTTAGAGGCGGATATCAAGAAATTTTTCGACACAGTTGATAAAGGTGATTTGCTGCAAAAAATTCAAGAAGTTCTTCCAGATAAAAGCATCAACGGCTTATTAGTATCTGCTATGAGCCAACAAATTGGCAACAAAGAGAGTTTTTCAAGTGAACTATATGAAGAGTATTTTTCGAATTCGGAAAATGGCATTCCGCAGGGCAACGCATTATCGCCCCTTTTTGCAAACATTTATTTAGCTGATTTTGACGCTAGAATTATTTCGGAGAACTTAAAAATGATCCGATACGCTGATGATTTTATTATCATGTGCAAAACCCGAGAGGAAGCTGAAAAAGCTTTAATTATTGCAAAAGATGAATTGGAAACAAAATTGTCTTTACAATTACATGAACTTGGACATCCCAATGATGAAAATGCTAAAACAAGAATCCTAAATCCTACTATGAACAAGTTTTCTTTCTTATCTATTAGATTTGATGGAACAAGATGTTGGGTTAAGGATAAAAAAGTTTTATCTATAATTTATAGAATACAAGAAATAACAAATGTGCAGGTGGGTTCGAATTTATTAGCAACATTAAATTCACTAAAAAATACAGTTGAGGGGTGGATTGCAGCATATCATTTCGTAGACCTGAACAAGCACTTATTAGAAATAGACAAGCAAATTAATCGCAATCTATATTTAGCATTAGTAAAATTAGGCCTAGAATTAAAGCCATCGTCATTAGAAAAAATTTTCCTGCAACGGATTTCCGAAAAGGATACTGATAAGGAAAAGAAAGAAAAATATTTTGTAGAAAATAGGTTCAACGAAGTAAAAGCCCTCAATTCTAAACAACGAAACAGTATCGGTATTCCTAACAGCATAGTTGTTTGGAAAAGAATGACTACTGAAAAAATAACAACAAAACGCATCATAAAAAAGACTGATGAAATTATTGATCACCCCAAAAAAGACGTCTGATTTCTTTTTCTTACCTTTGCAGCCTCAAAACAAACAAAATGAAAGAAGTATATATAGTAAGCGCAGTGCGTACCCCTATGGGCGCATGGGGCGGAGCACTAAAGGATTTTTCGGCAACAAGGCTGGGAGCAATAGCTATAAAGGGTGCGCTTGAGAGAGCGGGTGTGAGTGCGAGCGAGGTGAATGAAGTACTGATGGGCTGTGTGCTACAGGCCAACCTGGGCCAGGCACCTGCAAGGCAGGCGGCGAGGTTTGCAGGGGTACCGGACAATGTACCATGCACAACGATCAATAAAGTATGCGCAAGTGGTATGAAGGCGGTGATGCAGGGCGCACAAGCGATAATGCTGGGCGACGCAGATGTGGTAGTAGCGGGTGGTATGGAGAGCATGAGCAATGTACCCTTCTACAACGAAAACCTGCGCTGGGGCAACAAATACGGTAATGTAACGGTAATAGACGGTCTGGCTAAGGACGGCCTGACGGATGTGTACCATAACTACGCTATGGGCAACGCCGCTGACCTGTGTGCACGCGAGTGTAACATAAGCCGCGAAGCGCAGGACGAGTTTGCGATAGAAAGCTACAAACGCAGCCAGGCGGCATGGGACGGTGGTAAGTTTGACAGCGAAATAGTGCCTGTAGAGGTGCCGCAGAAGAAGGGCGACGCTATAAAAATAAGCAAGGACGAGGACCCATGGAATGTGAAGTTTGACAAGATAGCTGGCTTGAGGCCGGCGTTCAGCAAGGAAGGAACAGCAACAGCGGCCAACAGCAGCACGATGAATGACGGCGCTGCGGCACTGGTGCTGATGAGCAAGGAAAAAGCAGACGCACTGGGCATAAAACCAATAGCAAAAATAAAGGGCTACGCAGATGCCGAACAGGCACCTGAGTGGTTCACGACGTCGCCATCGATAGCTGTGCCGAAGGCGGTAGCCAAGGCAGGCCTGAAGATGGAAGATGTAAGCTTCTTTGAACTGAACGAGGCGTTCAGCACGGTGGGTATAGTGAATATGCAGAAAATGAACCTGAAGCCTGAACAGGTGAACGTAAACGGTGGTGCGGTGGCACTGGGGCACACATTGGGCTGCAGCGGCGCACGCATACTGGTGACGCTGATAAGCGTACTGAACCAGAATAACGCTAAGTATGGCGCAGCCGGTATATGCAATGGCGGCGGCGGTGCGAGCGCAGTGGTGATTGAGGCCATTTCATAATTAGCTGATGTGATGATGTGCTGATTAGCTGATTGTGTTACGTAGATGACTCAATTGGCTGATTGTGGGGCGTAGTTCATGTGATGACTGATCAATAAAATGATGCGGTTCCATTTCTCATTAATAAATAACTCAATTAGCTAATCAGCTAATTTGCTAATCAGCTAATTAATCAACCATGTGGCGATCTGTAAAGGCACTGATATTTAAGCCGGGCTTCCTGCTGGCGGTGTATGCCGTATGCGCAGTGCTGGTGTCTGTGCAGCTGATATCGTTTGGTACGCATCCATTCACTTTTCCGACGGACCCGGTGCCGGATGATATCATGAATCACCCGGAGTACATGAACCTGTTTGTAGGGAAGCAACTGACGGAGTATAACAATTACCTGATCTTTAAGAATTCATTCTTTCACCTGCTGCATGGTACGAACCTATACGGCATATACCCTAGCGAACACTGGGACTTCTATAAGTACAGCCCGACCTTTGCGCTGTGCATGGGTGCAATAGCGTACCTGCCGGACGTGGTGGGCCTGTCGATATGGAACCTGGCGAATGTGCTGGTACTGGTGTTTGCGATAAGGAGGCTGCCGTATAACAATAAGACGATCTGCATCATACTCTGGTTCATACTGAACGAGGCATTGACAATGCTATCGAACACGCAGAGCAACGGGCTGATGTGCGGGCTGATGATAGCCGCATATGCCAGCCTGGAGAACGGCAAGGCAATATGGGCTACGCTGTGGCTGGTAATAGCCACTTACATAAAGGTGTATGGGGCAATAGGTTTCTGCCTGTTCCTGTTTTACCCGGATAAGATCAAATTCATACTGTACGCAATACTGTGGAGCGTGGTGCTGTTTGTGCTGCCGCTGATAGTAACGCCGATGCAAACGCTGCTGTGGCAATACCAGAACTGGCTGACCCTGATGAAGGCTGATGCCACGGAGGCGGTGGGGCTGTCGGTAGCGGGTGTGCTGAGGAGCTGGTTCGGGCTGAGGAACGTGATGGCGTATATAACGCTGGGAGGCATGGTGCTGTTCCTGGTGCCGTTTGCCCGGATAAAAATGTATAGCAACGAGGTCTTCAGGCTGCTGATACTGGCATCTATGCTGATATGGGTGATCATCTTTAACCACAAAGCAGAATCATCGACCTACATCATAGCGGTACCGGGAGTATGTATCTGGTACTATGCGATGCCGAAGGCGAAATGGAGAACGGTATTGCTGTTCACAGTGCTGATATTTACCTGCCTGTCCACCACTGATCTATTCCCGCCGATAGTGAAGCGGCACTTCATATACCCCTACAAGATAAAGACGGTGCCGTGCATACTGGCGTGGTTTGCGGTGTTTGCCGACCTGATGCTGGTAAGCGTGGGCACAAGGCGCAGAAACCCGGATAATGTGGCGGAAACGGCATAATTATAAAAAAGCCGAAAAAATACCGATATTAGCTGAAATTTATTCCTGAAAATATCACTTAAGTTTGCGATATGAAATACAGAATACTACAAATAGTTGCATTACTTATCCTTCTTGCCAACTTAAGCAGTTGCGGCCAGGGACGTTGGCAGCGCTATAAATACCGCGGCCACTACATCAACAAGAAGCAGTACCGCAAATTCCATACACACCACAACAGGGACTGGTGATAACACAGTACATGCGCCGATCATATAACCTGATACTGCTACTGGCATGCGTGGCCATAATAAGCTCATGCAACAATGCGCCTGAACCGGTGAACAACAGCCTGACGACAGAACGGAAGTTTCCGCTGTTTGAAAAGCTGAACTGGCTGGGCGGGACATGGTCGATGACGACGCTGAAAGGCACGGCATACGAGGTATGGGTGAAGAAAAATGATTCGACGTATGCAGGCAGGAGTTTCTTTGTGAGCGGTACTGATACCGTGCCGCAGGAAACCATGCAACTGGTAGAGACCAGCAAGGATACACTACTGTTCATACCCACAGTACCTGACCAGAACGATGGCAAGCCTGTGACGTTTGTAATGACCTCATCGGACGATAACACACTGATATTTGAGAACCCGAAGCACGACTTTCCGCAGAAGGTAAGCTACAGGCAGGTGACAAGGGACTCGATGTTTGCAGAGATATCGGGACTGGTGAACGGGACCAAGCAGCAGCAGGGCTTCCCGATGATACGGGTGAAGTAAGGGTTATTCTTCTTCATCCTTAGCCCCATGGATGGGCAGCGTGCGCAGGGCAGGCACTGCAAACCACGTAACAGCCACCACCACCAAAGTAAGTACCCCACCAACCATAACAGCAGGCACAGTACCCCACCAACGGGCGGTAATACCGCTTTCCATAGCACCAAGCTCATTGGACGAAGAGATGAACATGGTATTGACGGCGGCTACCCTGCCCCGCATATTATCGGGCGTATAAACCTGGAGTATGGTGTGGCGGATAACGACATTGATGGCATCGAACATACCACCGAGCAGCAGCATGGAGAACGCCACTATAAAGCCCCACGAGATACCAAAGCCCAAAACAGACAGGAACGGCGCTG
>CAYZKL010000062.1:14221-17342 GCA_964478855.1 uncultured Flavipsychrobacter sp. | reverse complement strand
ACCAAACCAGCCACAGTATGCAAAGACAATGGTAGTGACGCCAAAGCCGGCGATGCTCCACAGCAGCTTGATGCCGGGCTTTCTGCGGAGGGGAATAAAGGAGAGGATAAGGAGTGTGACGATAGAACCGATGCCGGGTGCGGCACGCATCCATCCATAGCCTACCTCGCCTACTTTAAGAATATCATCGGCAAAGACAGGAAGCAATGCCACGGCGCCGCCGAAGAGGACGGCGAACATATCGAGGGTGAGCGCTGCAAGGACGATCTTTGTGCGGAAGACGAACTTAAGGCCCTCGCCGAGGCTCTTGGAGATGGGTTCTTTCTCTTTCTTGAGTACTGCCTGCTTAGGTATGCGCAGCAATGCTATGAGCGATGCTGCCTCTATGATACCCACAATGACGAGGCTGTAAGAAAAACCACTGAGCGCTATCATGAAGCCGCCAAGCAGGGGGCCGATGACGGCGCCTATCTGCCACGAGGTGCTGCTCCAGGTAGTGGCGTTGGGGTACAGATCCCGGGGGACCAACATACCAAGGAGTGCGAAAGATGACGGGCCGAGGAAAGCACGCAGCGCACCACCTACAAATATGCCTCCGTAAATGAGCCAGACGATATGCTGCGCAGATATGAGTGAAATGGTATGCGGTAATGCCAGCCACACAAAGAATGCCGAAAGTAACAGGTAACCGATGATACACTGCACGAGCAGGGTCCTTTTCTCCTTGATATCCACAAAGTGACCGGAAAAAAGAGAAAAGCCTACAGCAGGTATCACCTCCCACAGGCCAAGCATACCGAGCGCCAGTTTATCGTGCGTGAGCTTGTACACATAATAGCTGACGATGGTGCTCTGCATGTTGAGCGCAAGGATAATGGCAAACCGCTGCAGGAGGTAATTCCTGAATAAGGGATAGTGCAGTGTTTTGTTCTTTATCCAGAAAGAGGTTGCGGCTCGCAAAAAGGAGGTGTTGGTTGGCACAAAAATATCACATTCAGCATAGATTACGCTAAATTTGCGAGGCAGATGAATAATATAACGCAGATAATAGGCACAAGTACAGTTCAGGCATTTCATGAGCTGAGGGCCAATAAACTGCGCACGTTCCTTTCGCTGCTGGGTATCACCATAGGTATCTTCTGCATCATATCGGTATTAACGGTACTGGACAGCCTGAAAAACAACATACAGAAAGAAGTAGCCACACTGGGCAGCGATGTGCTGTACGTGGGCCGCTGGCCGTGGATGGATGAAGGCGGGGAATACAAGTGGTGGGAATACTGGCGCAGGCCAAGTATGACGCCTACGGAAATGAAAGCCATAGAGTCGCAGATACCTGATGTTTCATTCGCTACGCTGTGCCTTGCCAGCCGGCAGCTTAATGTAAAGCACAATGATATGGAGTTGGGCAGCATACAGGGGTATGCCGTGATGACGGGATTTGATAAGATACAAAATATAGAAATAGCCAACGGCCGCTACCTGAGCGCAGCGGAACTGGACGGCGGCACCAACTCGGTAATACTGGGCGACGAAATATATAACGGCCTCTTCCCGGGGAATGTGAACCCGCTGGGAAAGACGGTGACGTTTCACGGGCGGAAGTTCATGGTGGTGGGTGTGATGAAGAAAGTGGGACAGAACATGGCGGGATTTGACTTTGACAACGGAGTGATATACCCCTACTATGCGGCGGCGGCAGTTCTGGATGTGAAATCGCTGAACTATGACCCTATGCTGGCTGTAAAGGCTGCAAAAGGCCGTAATATAGACGAGGTGAAGTACGAGGTGGAAGGTGTGCTGCGCAGGGTGCGCAAGGTGAGACCGGGACAAGCCAATGACTTTTCCATCAACCAGCTGAGCCAGGTATCTGAACGGCTGAACCTGGTGTTTGGTACGATAGATGTGATAGCATGGGTGATAGGCGGGTTCTCGCTGATAGTGGGTGCATTCGGTATTGCCAACATCATGTTTGTAACGGTGAAGGAAAGAACCAAGATCATAGGCCTGAAAAAGGCGATAGGCGCACGCAGCTCATCAATACTGTGGGAGTTCCTGCTGGAGGCGATAGTGCTGTGCCTGCTGGGCGGCTTAATAGGCATACTGATCGTATTGATATTAAGTGCGGTGGTTACGCAATTCATCGGGTTTGATATTACCCTTTCCATGAGCAACTTCTTTATTGGTATTTTTGTATCTATATTCGTTGGCATTTTATCGGGTGTGATCCCGGCATTGTCTGCCTCACGATTAGATCCTGTAGTGGCCATAAGAACAAACTAATATTATGACGAAAAAACGGGTGCTTATACTCGACCAGGAAACCATAGCGCACAAGCTGCGCCGTATGGCCTATGAAATATGGGAGCGCAACAGTGAAGAAAAGGAGATAGTGATGGTGGGCATTGCCAAGGGCGGTAAAATACTCGCCGACAACCTTGCTACACTGCTGCAGGAGATCAGCCCACTGAAGATACGCACCGCAACCATTACCATCGATAAGAAGAACCCGCTGCAACACAGCCTGGAGCCAAGTGACAGCCTTGATGGCTGCTCAGTGGTACTGGTGGATGATGTGGTGAACTCCGGTAAGACCATCATCTATTCGCTACACGCACTACTGGCTTTTGACCTGAAGAAACTGATGGTGGCGGTGCTGGTAGACCGCAAGCATAAGTCTTTCCCGATAGCATCGGATATCATTGGCCATAGCGTAGCCACTACCCTGCAAGAGCATATACAGGTGGAGACAAAGGGGAACGAGATAAAGGCGGTGTACCTGGAGTAATTAAAAAGGGAAAAATAAAAATAAAAAAGTCTGTGTTTGCGGATAAGCAAATCATTCAATAATTCAAAACATTCAATACGGTAAAAGAGATGTCGTTTACATTAGTGATACATGGCGGGGCGGGCAATATAACGCCTGCAATAATGAATGCTGCTATGGAAGCAGAATATACCCAGGGACTTAAAGACGCACTGGACAGCGGGCATGATATATTGCGCAATGGCGGATCTGCGCTTGATGCGGTTGTTGCTGCCATAAGCACGATGGAAGATAACCCTATATTCAACGCAGGCAGGGGCTCTGTGTTTACCAAGAAGGGGCTAAATGAAATGG
>CAYZKL010000062.1:11737-14211 GCA_964478855.1 uncultured Flavipsychrobacter sp. | reverse complement strand
TGCACTGATGGATGGTAGTAACCTTGCAGTAGGCGCCATAGCCGGTGTACGCAACATAAAGAACCCGATACAACTGGCTAAAGAGGTAATGCTGCACTCAGGACATGTACTGCTGAGCGGCAGCGGTGCGGTGGAGTTTGCCATCAACCAGGGTATGACCATGACACCTGATGAGTACTTCTTCAACCAACTGCGCTATGACCAGTGGGTGGAGATACGGGATACTAATTTTACACAGCTTGACCATAAAGGAGATAATCTGAAAGGGCATATACCCAACCCTGAATATAAATTCGGGACGGTAGGCGCTGTGGCATGCGACATGAATGGCAACCTTGCAGCAGGCACATCTACCGGCGGTATGACCAACAAACGCTTCGGACGTATAGGTGACAGCCCTGTCGTGGGTGCAGGCACTTATGCCAACAATAATACCTGTGCAATATCCTGCACGGGGCATGGCGAGTTCTTCCTTAGAGCAGTGGTTGCTCACGACATATCGTGCCTAATGGAGTATAAAGGACTGAGCCTGCAGGAAGCATGTAATGTAGTGGTAAAAGACAAACTGGTGAAGATGGGTGGAGAAGGTGGCCTGATAGCTGTGGACGCCAAAAACAACTTCGACTTCTGCTTTAACTCAGCCGGAATGTACAGGGGCATGAGAAACAGTGAGGGTAAAGAACAAGTGGCATTTTATGGATAGTACTGAGTTCTCATGAATATCAAAAATTGAAATTCGCAATACTAAAATAAAATACATTTGAAAGGCACCCATGCGACCCTGATCGTTATAAGTCGCTAATAACCTTCCATACTTATCCCCTAATCTCCTTAAATTTGTATAAGACCTCATCTGCTCAAAAGCGATGGGTTGGAGGAGTAATTATGGCAGAGCAGAAAAAAGGAGTTGCACCCAAGGCAACAAAAAAAGCGAGTACCAAGACCGTAAAAACGGGACAACATATAGAAGGCATATCGGCGCCGGAAGTAGCACATCATACAGAAGGTGAAAGCATATTACCAAAAGCCAGTGATGCAATATTCATTAAGGGTGCACGTATGCACAACCTTAAGAATGTAGATGTATCAATACCACGCAATAAACTAGTAGTAGTAACGGGAGTAAGCGGCAGTGGAAAATCGTCGCTGACAATGGATACGTTATTTGCAGAAGGACAGCGGAGGTATGCTGAAAGCCTAAGTGCATATGCACGCCAGTTCCTGATGAGGATGGACAAACCCGATGTAGACTACATACGGGGTATATGCCCGGCAATAGCCATAGAACAAAAAGTAACCACCCGCACACCACGCAGTACAGTAGGCAGCATGACGGAGATATATGACTATCTACGCCTGCTGTTTGCACGAATAGGTAAGACCTACTCACCGGTAAGCGGCAAAGAAGTAAAAAAAGATACTGTCACCGATGTAGTGGAATTTGTACAAACACTACCTAAGGGAGCCAAAGTACAGTTCATAGTACCACTAGTACAGCGGTATAAGCGTACCGTAGAAGAAGAGCTGAACATACTGATGCAGAAAGGCTTTAGCCGTATCTACGTACCTGCACTTGACGAAAAACCAATAAGAATAGAAGATGTACTGAGCGGCACAATAACAATAGGCAAAGCAAAAGCGAACCTGCTGATAGACCGTATAGTAGTTAAAGAACAGTTTGATGAAGATGACCTGCACCGGCTGGCAGACAGCATACAGACAGGATTTTATGAGAGCGAGGGCGAGTGCCTTGTGGAAGTGGATGGAAAAGACCTCCACACCTTTAACAACAGGTTTGAAGCCGATGGAATAGTGTTTGACGAGCCTACCCCGAATTTATTTTCATTTAATAATCCTTACGGAGCCTGCCCGCAATGTGAGGGCTTCGGACAGGTACTGGGTATAGACCTGGGGCTGGTGATACCGGACCGGAGACTGAGTGTATATGAAGGTGCAGTGGCCTGCTGGAAGGGTGAGAAGATGAGTGAATGGCAACAAGCATTCATGAAGGCAGCAGCTAAATTTGATTTCCCGATACATAAAGCGGTAGCAGACCTCACAGAGGCTGAATGGCAATTACTGTGGGCAGGGAACAGTAAGGTAAGCGGCATTAAGGATTTCTTTGAGATGGTGGAGCAGAACCTGTACAAAGTACAGTACCGTGTGATGCAGGCACGATATCGTGGCCGCACTATCTGCCCATCGTGCAACGGATCGAGACTGCGTAAAGAAGCACTATATGTAAAGGTGCACAAAACAACAATAGCGGACCTGATGTTCATGCCGGCGGATGCACTGTATGAGTGGTTTGGCAAACTAAAGCTAAACGAGCATGACCAGGCAATTGCCAAGAGGATAATGCTGGAAATAAACCAGCGCATGAAAACGCTGCTGGACGTGGGCCTCAGTTATCTATCGCTGAGCAGGCTTGCAAACACACTATCGGGTGGAGAAAGCCAGCGTATACAGCTTAC
>CAYZKL010000062.1:10609-11727 GCA_964478855.1 uncultured Flavipsychrobacter sp. | reverse complement strand
TGGGCAGCAATCTTACAGATTCCCTGTACATACTGGATGAACCAAGTATAGGACTGCACAGCAGGGATACAGAGCGACTAATAGGTGTACTGAAAACGCTGCGTGACCTTGGCAATACAGTCGTGGTAGTGGAGCATGATGAAATGATGATGCGTGAGGCTGACCACATCATAGATATGGGCCCGCTGGCAAGTCACCTGGGCGGAGAAGTAGTAGCCGCAGGTACTTATGAGGAACTGATAAAAAATAAGGCAAGCCTTACCGGTAAATACCTGAGCGGCGAACTGAACATAGAACCACCGGCCATCAGGCGTAAGCCCGGAGGCCGGATAAGAATAGAAGGCTGCAAGGAAAATAACTTAAAGGATGTAAGTGTTGACTTTCCGCTGAATGTGCTGTGCGTAGTAACCGGTGTGAGTGGCAGTGGTAAAACAACACTTGTAAAGCAGACACTGTACCCCGCACTGCAAAAGCACTATGGTGAAGGGACAGACAGACCCGGTGCATTCAGAAACCTTTCGGGCGACCTGAAAAACATTTCGCATATAGAGATGATAGACCAGAACCCGATAGGCAAATCATCACGTAGTAATCCTGTAACCTACATCAAGGCTTACGACGAGATACGTAAACTGTATGCGAAGCAGCCCTTGTCGAAAATGCGTGGGTTTGTGGAGAAACACTACTCCTTTAACACCGATGGCGGAAGATGTGACACTTGCAAGGGTGAAGGTGAAGTGATCGTGGAAATGCAGTTCCTGGCTGATGTGCACCTGCTGTGTGAAGTGTGCAAGGGAAAACGATTTAAGGATGAAGTGCTTGAAGTGACCTACAGGAGCAAGAGTGTGTATGATGTGCTGGAGCTGAGTGTAGATCAAGCAATTGAGTTCTTTGCAGATGAAAAGAAACTCGCAGCTGCCATACAGCCACTGAGTGATGTGGGCCTTGGCTATATAAAACTCGGACAGAGCAGTGATACGCTAAGTGGCGGCGAGGCGCAACGTGTAAAGCTTGCATCCTTCCTGGGCAAGGGAAAGGTTAAAGAAAAAGTACTTTTCATATTTGATGAGCCTACTACAGGGCTGGATCCGCAGGCAAGGCGCAACCTTTGGGACCTG
>CAYZKL010000062.1:9845-10599 GCA_964478855.1 uncultured Flavipsychrobacter sp. | reverse complement strand
CTACAGGGCTGCATATGCATGACATCAAAAAGCTACTGGGATCATTTGACGCGCTGATAGAACAAGGACATACTATACTGGTGATAGAACATAATACAGATGTAATAAAGAGTGCTGACTGGGTGATAGACCTAGGACCAGATGGAGGAGTAGGCGGTGGGAAATTACTGTATGAAGGCCCGCCGGACGGACTTAAAAAAGTAAAGGAGAGCTATACGGGGCAATATATGTAAACTGTGTTTGCTCTCTTTTTCTTAACTTTAATTAAATAATGTTCATGAAGAAAATCTTTGTAATAGTGTTATTGCTGCTGCCTACCCTACTTACATTTGGTGAGCAGAAGAATAAGAAGCCTAAGAAAGAACAAAAGAAAGCGCCAGCCTATACTATAAGAGTAGGCAGCCTGGACAACTACTATACCACACGTGAGAAAATACTGGCTAATCCTAAGCTGGTGTGTGACCAGTCTAATTGCAGGATCATCAGCTATACTATGTCGTGGGATGCACCGGGCCATGATTTCTTTGGACCTGTGTTTTGCGGTAATCCTGATTTTTCAACGGACCAACAGGCTAAGATAAGGGAGTGGGATTATAAAGGCTCCACCCTGTACATACAGGACATTCACATCAACTGTGACGGGCAGGATATAACCATGGACCCGATAATACTGAAGTGGGACCATTAGTGGTATACACATAAAAAGAGAAGGGCTGGAAACGATGTTTGCAGCCCGGGGCTTTTATAACACGGG
>CAYZKL010000062.1:8177-9835 GCA_964478855.1 uncultured Flavipsychrobacter sp. | reverse complement strand
AAAAAAAAAAAAAAACCCCACGGGCCCCAACCTATGTTGGCCGCCCTTCTCTTTTATAACAGGGATATTAAATACCGACCCTGAGGTTGGCTATATCTTTCAGGCGTTTTTCGGCCATGCGCATTGCCGCAAGCTGTGTGTGTACATTATCCTTTTCAGCAAGTTCAAAGATATTGAGCGTACGGTCATATATTTTAGCTACAGTATTCAATGCACGATCTTTGTTATAACCATCGAGCTCAATACTGATGTTGATGATACCACCTGCATTGATGAGGAAGTCGGGCACATAGATAATGCCTTTTTCTACCAGCATAGGGCCGTGAACATTCTCATCAGCTAACTGGTTGTTAGCGGCACCTGCAATTACAGGGCACTTCATTTTGCTGATGCTTTCTGTATTTACAGTAGCACCAAGCGCACATGGCGCATAAATATCGAATTGCAGATCGAAGATGGTATTGTTATCTACCACTTCCACATTAGGGTATTTCTTAACTGCCTGTTTGATCTTAGCTTCGTTGATATCGCAGATGAAGAGCTTTGCACCTTCCTGCTCCAGGTGACCCATCAGGTACTGACCCACATTACCGGCACCCTGTACCAATATCTTTTTACCACCAAGGCTATCGCTGCCCCATGCTTTCTTAGCAGCGGCTTTCATACCCACATATACACCATAAGCAGTAAGCGGAGAAGGATCGCCACTACCGCCCATATAATCAGGCTTGCCGGTAACGAACTTGGTTTCCATACCTATGTACTCCATATCGCCGGATGATGTATTGACATCTTCTGCAGTAATATATTTACCGTTCAGGCTATTGACAAACTTACCATACCTGCGCCAGTACACTTCTGATTTCAGTTTTGCAGCATCACCAATCAACACCGCTTTACCCCCGCCAAGATTCAGGCCGCTGATAGCAGACTTGTAGGTCATACCACGGCTGAGACGTAACGCATCAACAAGAGCTTCCTCATGTGAATTGTAATTCCATAAACGGGTACCACCTAACGAAGGGCCGAGTGTAGTGTTATGAATTGCGATGATGGCATTAAGGCCTGTATGAGGATCCTGGCAGAAAACTACCTGCTCATGATCCATCTGTTGCATTTGCTCTAATACTGATGGCTGCATGTTTGATTATTGAGGGTGCAAACCTAAGTAATTTGTTTGTAAGTTTCATATGATATAAAGCAGCCGGAATGATAATCGAAAAGCTTAAATGTGTAATTTATTAAGTACATATATAAAACATCAGCAGGAAATGACTAACCTGCTGATGTTTTAACAATTATGCCTATCATCAATTCAATACAAACTTAATAGGTAAGGTGAAATATACTTTAACGGCAGTACCGTTTTGTTTGCCCGGTTTCCATTTTGGCATACCACTTACCATTCTCAGGGCTTCCTCGTCGCAACCGCCACCAATGCTACGCATTGCAGTAGCACTGCTAACAGAACCATCTTCATTGACCACGAAACGAACCATAACTGTACCCTCGATACCGGCAGAGCGGGCAGATTCGGGATAATGAATATGAGTAGAGATATAATTAGAAAGATCGCCGCTGAACTGGGGCATCTGCTGCACATAAGCCAATGGTTCGGCGGGCTTAACCACCGCAACAACATCAGGCTTATCACCTTT
>CAYZKL010000062.1:6198-8167 GCA_964478855.1 uncultured Flavipsychrobacter sp. | reverse complement strand
GCCTCTGATCTTAGAAGGGATGATGCCGGGATCAGTGCTATCGGCACCAGCATCAGCAGTACCCACCTGTGTATTTACAAGGTCTTTATTCTGAGTCATGTGCTTATCATCGGGTATCACATCGTTGGTAATGACCGGATCAGTAAAAATGTGAGTCTTCACCTTTACAGCAGGTGGCTGCTCGGGCGGGATAACCTGTGGTACCGGCTTGGGCAACAAAGGGACCTCAATATTGGCTGTAGTGATGACTCTTGTAAATGGTACGGCAGTCACCTCTTTGTGTACATTAATGAAAGAGATGCAGGATAGTGCAGCAATAGACGCAAACAATAGTAATGCGGCTTTACCCAGCCTGCGATCATAATGTTTACGCAGTTCATATCCTCCGTATTTCTTATTGCGTTTGTCGAAGAGGATATCTAGATAGTCGGCGGTCAATAGTGCTTTGATTTCCATGATAGTGTCTTTAAGAATAAGAAGCAGGAACAATAGTATTCCATAAGGAAACGGAAACTATTTTTCGAGCCATTGCATTTCTTCTGCAGAGACATCGACAATAGCATAGTATGGCACATCAACTATATTCATATCATCCAGCAACTGTACGACATCTCCGTATTTACAGGTATTTCCAGGTTTGATCAGCACATGCATCTTGTGTGCTTCTGCCGAAAAACTAGCTGGCAAAGTAGCAACCTGCTTTTTCTTATTCAACAGTATTGTCAAGGTTCCCTGAACTGTTGTGGATTGCATCTGCGACCTGTTTTGCAATGCACCATGATAGTAAATCACTTTATGATCGCCTATTGGTATGAGCGTGATCGTACTTTCTTCAATAAACTTTGTAGGAACATCTGTATGCTCGTTAGACGGCATATTGATCTCCATCGTCTTCGGTTTAGCCAACGTAGTGGTAAACATAAAGAAAGTGATCAGCAGGAATCCCAGATCGACCATAGGAGTCAGGTCTATGCGTGGCGATTGCAGTTTTCTTCTTCCCCCTGCATCGGGGATGTTCAATTCAGCCATAACGTTCTTGTTTATTACAAGACGAAATGGCCAACCAATTCCATAAGGCGATTAACCTAACTCAAAAACTGTGATCTCCGGTAAAACGCCGAGCCTGCCAGGATAGCCGAGGAAACCAAAGCCCCTGTTCACGTACAGATGCTGATCGCCTTCTGAATAAAGGCCCGCCCACTCTTTGTACATATACTGCACAGGGCTCCATTTAAGCCATTTGCTGTCCACTCCAAACTGCATACCATGTGTATGGCCGCTGAGCGTCAGGTCCACATTCTTATACTCAGAAAGTACCTGTCCGTGCCAATGAGAGGGATCGTGTGACAATAGTATTTTGAAAGGGATGTTCTTTTCATCAAGGCCATGATATGCCTGGTTCAGATTACCATACTTAGGAAAGTTGGCCTTAGCGCTCCAGTTCTCTATCCCTATCAGTGCCATTTTATCGCCACCACGCTCCAATATCAAATGTTCGTTCATTAATAAGCGCCAACCTGCTTGTGCATGAATGTCTTTTAGTTTATTGAGGTTATCAATTTTGGCTTGTTTTGATGGCCACTGGATATAGTCACCATAGTCATGATTACCTAAGATGGAGTACACCCCCATAGGTGCTTTGAGCCTTGAGTATATCTCTTTGTATTTGTCATCTACCTCATCAGCGGAGTTGTTGACAAGATCTCCGGTAAAAAATATCATGTCAGGCTCCTGGTCCATAACACGCTGGATGCCGTGCGCTACTGCACTGTGATTATCGAAGCTGCCAGTATGGATATCAGATATCTGCACAATCTTCAATCCTTTGAAGCCATCGGGTATTGAGGCAAAATTCAACTTAACTTTTCGTACATGATAGTTGTACCTGTTACGGATGCCGTAGGTAAAGCCAAGGACTGACAGCCCACCAACAACAAGCGCCGTTTGCTTTAAGAACAACGAGCGGTCG
>CAYZKL010000062.1:0-6188 GCA_964478855.1 uncultured Flavipsychrobacter sp. | reverse complement strand
GATAAGCGCACCTATAAGCCATGTAAAAAGCCTGCGGATATCATCGATAAGCATGATGAGCAGAATGAGGATCTTGCCCACAACGAAGCCCAGTACAAATGCTACATAAACATTTCGTAAGAGGTGCGGTACATTGGCCCAGTTGATCTGCCGGAAGAGTACAAGGCCCAGCCAGCTTGCTACAGTGAGGAACAAGTAAAGCCCGGTAAAGACATTCCGCCAAAGCGGAGACATATTGCGGACCGCAGAGCGAACCACAATGAAACTATAATATTCGGCAAGGCCGATGATGCTAAAAATAATGACTAACCTGATCCACATAGGTGCTTGGTTTAAAACTGCAGGAATTCTTTCATCTGAAGCCTGACAGCATCTTCAGTTTTTTTCTTTATCAATATGCCTGAACCGTCAATTTCTTCATTGATCTTTGAAAGCAATAATTTATTGTAGAGCACATTAACTTTCATGTAATGAAGAATGGCTGTCATGTGCTCTGTGCCACGGAGATTGCCCGCACGGCCATCAGAAACCCCGACCAATGCGGCTTTCTTGTACCACCAGCATTTCTTTATATCGCTGTTATCAATCATCAGCTTAAGGATGCCGGGGAAGCTGGCATTGTACTCGGGCATGATAAATACAAATCTCTGAGCCGGTATGAGAAATTCACTTTCCAGTTCCAGCATTGCTTCACCTCTTTCCCAAACAGGCTTGTTTTCCAAAGAGAGGAGGCGGACATTATCGTTCGTTTCTGCAAGAATATTACAATAAAGCTTCGCGATCTTCAGCGTCATGCTGTCTGCGCGATTGGTGCCGGATATTACTGTGATCATCTAATGCTTATCAGTTCGGAATAATAAAAAACAAAGGTGAGTACATTTAACGATATAACCCGCACCAGCGGTGCTATGAGGCAAGAATTAATTCTTATCGGCACATAGCCAAAGACTATCAAAGGCAGTAATGACGAAAGCCGCCATAAGGCGGCTTTCGATGTAGGCTAATAAATTAAATTATTTATCGGTATATCCATTCTCTATCACATACACATCCTCGCCTTCATGTTTCATCCTGTAACGTTCACGGGCATATTGCTCCATCTTGCGAGGGTTGTTCAATTTGCCATAAGCATCGGTTGTCAGTGCTGTACGTTCGGCATTCATGCGATCGATCTCCGTATTGAGGTAAGAGATATTGTCTTTGATGACACCAAGCTCTTTCTGGCGTTGTTGTAAAGTTATCCAGTCATTCTGATCAAAATAAATAGTCCAGGCAAGGAATGCTACCGATGCCAGTAAGTATTTATTGGTGATGACTCTCAGGAACTTCTTCATACGCCAAAAGCTTATTTACCAAATTTAAGTGCTTTGCCCGGATAATATGCATTACCCTGCAGTTCCTGCTCAATGCGCAGCAACTGGTTGTACTTGGCCATACGGTCGCTGCGGCTTGCAGAACCGGTCTTGATCTGGCCGCAATTAAGCGCCACAGCAAGATCAGCGATGGTAGCATCTTCAGTTTCACCGCTACTGTGACTCATAATGGTATTGTAGCGATTGTGCTGTGCCATTGTAACCGCATCTATTGTTTCCGTAAGTGTACCTATCTGGTTTACTTTTACCAACAAGCCATTAGCTATATTTTCTTTGATCCCTCTTTCCAGACGGGAAACGTTGGTAACGAAAAGATCGTCACCTACCAGTTGCACCTTGTCGCCAAGAGCTTCTGTCAGCTTCTTCCAGCCTTTCCAGTCATCCTCTGCCATACCGTCTTCTATGCTTACGATAGGATACTTTTTACACCACTTTACCCAGTACTCGACCAACTCATCGCTGCTCAGTTTCTTACCATCGCTTTTATGGAAATGGTATTTCTTGTCCTTATCGTTGTATAGTTCGCTGTTTGCAGCGTCCATCGCAATGTTCACCTGGGAGCCCGGTTTGTAGCCTGCTTTCTCAATAGCTTTCAATACAGTTTCGATAGCTTCTTCATTGCTCTGTATGTTCGGTGCAAAACCACCCTCATCACCTACGTTTGTGCTGTAGCCTTTTTCTTTAAGTACAGTTTTGAGCGAATGGAAGATTTCCACACCCCAGCGAAGACCTTCGCTGAACGTAGATGCGCCGGTAGGCACTACCATGAATTCCTGGAAGTCTATTTTATTATCAGCATGCGCACCTCCGTTAAGGATATTCATCATAGGCACAGGCAATGTCTTGGCATTAGCACCACCTATGTAACGATATAATGGCAAGCCAACTGTTTGTGCGGCAGCCTTGGCAGCAGCCATACTTATTGCCAATATAGCGTTAGCCCCAAGTTTTGATTTATTAGGGGTGCCATCTATATCGATCATAGCTTTGTCGAGGCCGCTCTGGTCGGTAACATCCCAGCCATAAAGCTCTTCAGCGAGTACATCATTTACATTACTTACAGCCTTCAGCACACCTTTGCCCATGTACTTCTTTTTGTCGCCATCACGAAGCTCTGCAGCCTCATGCTTACCTGTGCTTGCGCCACTTGGCACGGCAGCACGGCCCATAGCGCCATCACTAGTGTGTACATCAACTTCAACTGTAGGATTACCACGGCTATCCAATACCTGCCGGGCAATGATGTCTGTAATGATACTCATTTCTATATGTTTTTATGATCCGACACAAAAATATAGCTTATTCATCAAATTAATAAGGAAAGGTATCCAACCAATGTTAATTACTGTGAAGTACAAAACAAAAGGGCCGGCAATAAGCCGGCCCTCCGTATGTAGTTAATGAAGATTACTTAGAGATCGTAACCTTAGTACTATACTGGCCTGAAGCAGACGTTGCAGTTACCATATACACACCAGAAGGAATGTCAAGGTTCACATTGTAGTTCTTATTAGTAGTGATGGTGAAGTCCTTCACTTTAGCACCTAATACGTTAGTTACTGCTACAGTAGCTTCTTCTGTAGCAATAGTGTTCAGATTCAGCATAAATGCACCGTTGTTAGGATTAGGGTATACGTTGATACCTGAAGTTGCAGATGCGAAATTCTTTACAGCGCTTTCTGCAGCAAGTGATATAGTAAATGAGCTGTCAGCAAGACCGCATTCATTTGTAACACGATAGTGGATGACATCTGTACCGGGGCGCAATACCACATAAGAACCATAGCTAACCAGGTTCAAAGAATCTGTAAAGCTCACAAAAACACCTGTGACATTGGTAGAAGTGAAAGTGCCACCGTAAGGAATGCCACGGAAGAAATAATTACCGCCTACAGCGACAATGCTAGGACCTGTTAAAGTAATAACAGGAGTGCTATTTACAAAGATCACTTTTGAAACTGTAGTAGAACCAAAAGCAGTAGTAACTGTATAATACACTGTATCATATCCGTAAGCAAGACCTGTTACCACACCTGTTGCACTTACAGAAGCCCTGTTAACAGAATCACCTGTTGCAATGCTCCATGTACCGCCTGTAACGCTGTCTGTTAAAGTGATCGTGTTACCGACACATACAGAAGCCGGACCAGAAACAACACTTACATAAGGAGGAAGACCAACATAAAGTGTAAGATATGCATAGCTGGTACCGCAGATATTAGTAACTGCATAAGTGATAGTGGTAGTACCAACCGCAACACCTGTAACCACACCACCTGAAGTGATCGTAGCTATAGTTGTATCATTTGATGTCCATGTACCACCTGTTACGCTATCAAATAAAGCTAAAGTAGCACCGACACCCACGCTGTCACCACCTGTGATAACGCTAGCATTATCTTCAACAGTAACGGTATGTGTACCTATTGCAGCACCGCATGCGTTAGATAAGTAGTAAGATATAACTGATGTACCCTGGTTGATACCGGTAACATTACCGCTGCCATCAACAATAGCAACTGAAGTAGTACCGCTGATCCACATACCACCGAAACCTGAAGTTGTCAATGTCATCCATGAACCGGCGCATACTGCAGAAGGACCGCTGATAACAGCCGGTGTCAAAGGTACATCTACATTGATCGTACGTACTGTAAGCACTGTGTTACAACCATTGGTAAATGTATATGTAACTGTATCCATACCGCCGCTTATACCAGTAGCAATACCCGTAGTTGCTACAGATAAGCGACCATTTTCAGTTGTCCATGTGTATGAACCAAGTGTGTTAGCATTGGTAAGTGTGATAGAATTGCCAACACATGTAGTGCCCGGGCCTAAGATAGGTGCTGCAACTGCAGTAGTATCTACACGAACAGTGTGGGTAACGCTGTCGCTACCACAAACATTGCTATAGTTATATTGAATAGTAGCTAAACCAAGGACATGACCTGTAACAATACCTGAAGCTGAACCAACGGTAGCTATTGTAGGGTTGAGGCTGCTCCAAACACCACCTGACTGAGTGCTGCTCAATGATATTGAGAATGTTTTACAAACTGCGGAAGGGCCAGAGATAACACCGGCAAAAGCCAATGGATTAACCGTAAGCGTAGCACCAAGTGATGTATCAGCACCGGTAGTATTAGTAGCTATAGCCCTGTACATATTGCCGGTAATAGAAGTATCGGCAGTTACATGCAATGTATCAGTACCTGTACCGCTGAAGAACAAAGTATCACTCAAAGGAGACCATGTAAAACCACCATCTGTTGATGTTTCCCATGAATAAATGATGGGATCAGTAGAAGGCGTATCATTAGCCACTACCGCAAAATAAACAGGGATGCCATGACATACAGTAGTATCCAATGGATCGGAAGTAACAGTAGGAACCTGAGCCTTCACAGAAGCCGAACACAGCATAAAACAAAGGGCAATCAGACCAGGTAAGTAAAAACTTTTTCTCATGTTATTAATTTTATTTTATTTTTTATATCATGCAGCAATGCATGAGCAGCAAATCTTATACCTGAATATATTAATTCTGATAAGTATAAGGCGACAAATTTAATCAATTCAATCTAAATTATGCAACCTGCACTGGCAAATTGCATATAATTTATTTATTTATACAAATACGATACTCTTGTGAATAGCAGCAAAAAGAAGGCAAATTGACCGCAATGCTCTCCCCTACCTGAATAGACGTGTAAATGAGGGTAATACTTGGGGACAATGCCATATATTTTATGGTCAAATGTTAAACCGTGACTAATATGAGGAGTAATGGCCTGCCGGTTAAAAATTGTATAGGTAAGTTTGTAACTTAGGCACCCTAAAACATAAGCAATGGCACAGTTGATCAGGCGGGAAGATGCATTGGAGTACCACGAAAAAGGAAGGCCCGGAAAAATAGAAGTAGTACCTACCAAAGAAACGAAGACCCAACGTGACCTGGCACTCGCCTACTCGCCAGGAGTGGCCGTACCCTGTATGGAGATACACGAAAACCCGGAGAACGTGTACAGATATACTGCTAAAAGTAACCTTGTGGCGGTGATCAGTAACGGCACCGCAGTATTGGGACTGGGAGATATAGGACCGCTGGCATCGAAACCGGTAATGGAAGGTAAGGGCCTGCTGTTCAAAATATATGCAGATATAGATGTATTTGACATAGAGCTGGATGTGCGTGAGATAGATGATTTTGTAAAAGTGGTAAAGGCACTGGAACCTACGTTCGGCGGTATCAACCTGGAGGATATAAAGGCACCAGAATGTTTTGAGATAGAAGCAAGGCTGAAAAAAGAGCTGAGCATACCTGTGATGCATGACGACCAGCACGGCACAGCCATCATCAGCGGTGCTGCACTCATTAATGCACTGGATATCGTAGGCAAAAAAATAGAAGATGTGAAGTTTGTGATCAGCGGTGCTGGCGCATCTGCCATATCCTGCTGCAAGATATACCTGGCCCTTGGTGCCAATGTATCGAACATGTATATGTTTGACAGCAAAGGGCTGATAGTAAGCAGCCGAACAGATATTGACGAATACAAAAAACAGTTTGCACAGAATATAGCACCGGTAACGCTGGAAGAAGCGATGAAGGGAGCTGATGTGTTCATAGGATTGTCGAAAGCCAATGTGGTGAACCAGGATATGGTAAAGAGCATGGCCCAAAAGCCAGTAGTATTTGCCCTTGCAAATCCTGACCCTGAGATATCCTATGAAGAAGCAATAGCGGCACGCCCCGATGTGATCATGGCTACCGGGCGCAGCGACTACCCTAACCAGGTAAACAACGTACTC
>CAYZKL010000061.1:1503-23361 GCA_964478855.1 uncultured Flavipsychrobacter sp. | reverse complement strand
AAGACTTAGCATTTGTAGAAGAAAAATATATCGCCATTACCGGAACAGGAATAACAGGACTGTTGAAAATCAAAGACGGAGGAGCAAGCCCATGGGACAGCATATTTAATTCTTCCCGTACGCCTATCAAAAATATCTCCAACCTTATAGAAACCGGCAGGGGAAGATCTATTGCCTATAACCCGCTAAATAAGAACATTTATTCGGGATCAACCCGACGACTATACAGCATAAGCTACAACAGGATATGCGAGATCAGGGATGCGGGGGTATCGATCTTCACCAGGAAGCTGGTGAATTATGGCAGTAAAGTATATGTACTGACCCCGCAATACGGGCTGTATGTGATCGATAAAGAAAATAAAATTGATAAAATAAACCTGCCTGACGAAAAAGCACTGAACATAAAACATGCCGGCGACAAGCTGTATGTACTGACAAATACTGGTATACGCACATTTGATTCATTAACAGGGGCCTTCACATCTATACACCTGCACCCGGGTATAAGAAGCGAGGAAATAAATGACGTGGAGATGATAGGCAATAAGCTGATCATTGCTTCCGATAAAGGGATACTGGTGGTAGATCCGATGGCGCCCGCACATGATACGATAGCCCCGGGATTTGTATTGAACAGATTATTAGTGAACGGCAATACTGCTACAGACGAAAAATTGTCAAACCTGTCTTATACAGAGAATGACATTGACATCAACTACTCGATACTCACATTTAATACTGACAGGCACTACAAACTGATGTATAAAATAAATACAGGGAAATGGCAGGAAGCCTCTATGGCAACGAGGAACCTGAAGCTGGCATCACTATCCCCCGGGCAATATGACATTAGCTTTCAGATAGCGGCGGACGATGGTAAGCTATATCATAAAGACACTGTGCGTTTTACGATCAATAAGCCATTCTGGAGTG
Organism: uncultured Flavipsychrobacter sp.; assembly: GCA_964478855.1. Classification (GTDB taxonomy): domain Bacteria; phylum Bacteroidota; class Bacteroidia; order Chitinophagales; family Chitinophagaceae; genus Nemorincola. The sequence goes on along the minus strand of CAYZKL010000061.1, from coordinate 22,425 downwards.
AGTGGTGGTTCTGGGCCAGCTGCCTTATCATCCTATCGGCAAGTGGCCTTACATACTATAAATGGCAAACCACCCTGCTAAAAAAACAAAGCGCACTGATGCTGCAAAAAGTAGAATTAGAGAAGAACCTGCGCAACTCGATGCTGACATCTATACGAGCGCAAATGAACCCTCACTTTTTTTACAATGCGCTGAATTCGATACAATCCTTCATATTTTCTGATGACAAAAGAAATGCATCGACCTACCTGGTAAAATTATCGAAGCTTACCAGGATGATACTGGAGATGTCTGAACAGGAGAGTATAACGCTGGATGTAGAAACAGATGCGTTGAAACTGTACCTGGAACTGGAAAAAATGAGGTTCACCAACGATTTCAACTATGAACTGCAAACGGATAACAATGTAGATAGTGAGCTGGTAAAAATACCACCCATGATCGTGCAACCGTATGTGGAGAATGCCATAAAACACGGATTACTGCATAAAAAAGGGCATAAATATCTTGCTATACAATTTACCAGGCAGGGAGAAGACCTGCGTATCACAATTGATGACAACGGTATTGGCAGGGAAAAAGCAAATGAAATAAAACAGCTCAAGAAAGAGAAACATCATCCGTTCTCTACAAACGCCAATAGCAGGAGAATAGAATTGCTGAATAAAGAAAGAAGTAAAAATATAGGCATAGTGTACGTGGACAAGAAAGATGATAATGGTAACCCAACAGGAACCACTGTTATCATTTCCATACCTTTAATATAGCAAAATGATAACCGCAATAATAATAGATGATGAGGCAAGGGCAAGGAGCCTGCTAAGAAAAATGCTTACAGAATACTGCCCTGATGTAACCGTGCTGGCAGACTGTGAAGACTTGCCAAACGGCGTAAAAGCAATAAGAAAACTAAAGCCCGACCTGGTGCTGCTGGATATAGAAATGCCGGGGCATAGCGGACTGGAATTGCTGGATTTCTTTGACGAGAACGACATCAATTTCTCTATCATATTCATCACAGCTTATAATAATTATGCGATACAGGCGTTCAAGCTATCGGCAGTGGATTACCTGCTAAAGCCGGTAGAGCCGGGCGATCTTGAAAATGCAATAGAGCGTTTCAAGCGGAAGAACACAAAGGACAGGAACAGCATAGCCACCCTGAAGGAAAACCTGAAAGACGATGGCCTTGACAAAATAGCCGTACCTGATTCCAACTCCATAAAATTCCTAAAGCTGGACGACATACTTTACTTCAAGGCAGACAATACCTATACCGAGATATTCTTTGCAGACAACAATAAACTTGTTATCAGCCGAACGCTAAAGAACATTGAAGACACCCTCAGCGGCACACCACAGTTCTACCGCTGCCATAAATCTTATATAGTGAACATGAAATACCTGACCGATTATGTAAAATCGGACGGCGGCTATCTTGTGATAAAAGGAAAGTACCAGGTGCCGGTATCGCCTGATAAGCTACAGGAAATGCTGAACCATGCTGCATTTGTGAAACGCTGAATATCACACCTTGTGCTCCCGGATATCATCTACCACTCCGGGATCTAGTAATGTGGATGTATCGCCTAGATCGCCTGCGTGCCCTTCGGCAATCTTGCGCAGTATACGCCTCATTATCTTGCCGCTTCGTGTTTTGGGCAGCCCCTTTACAAACTGAATTTTATCGGGCCGGGCTATTGATCCTATGATACGAGCCACAGTCTGCATGATATCCGCACGGATGAGTGCCTCATCCTCCGGCGGGGCATCCATTATTACATAAGCATAGATACCCTGCCCTTTAAGATCGTGCGGATAACCGACCACTGCGCTCTCCAGCACGCCCGTGTGCATATTGATAGCGTTTTCCACCTCGGCTGTGCCTATACGGTGGCCACTTACATTGAGCACATCATCTACCCTGCCGGTGATCCTGTAAAATCCCTGTTCGTCACGGTAACAGCCATCGCCTGTGAAATACATATTATCGTACGCAGCAAAATAGTTGGTGCGGCAGCGTTCATGATCGCCATAGGTAGTGCGGATGACAGACGGCCACGGAAAACGGATACACAGGTTACCACTGACATCATTACCTGCTATTTCTTTGCCTTGCTCATCTACAAGTACCGGTTGGATGCCTGGTAAGGGCAACGTAGCATAACCCGGTTTAGACGGGGTAACGCCTGCAAGATTTGATATCATTATTCCCCCTGTCTCTGTCTGCCACCATGTATCTACTATCGGGCAACGTTTCTTGCCAATGTGCTCATCATACCAATGCCATGCCTCTTCATTGATTGGTTCGCCAACCGTGCCCAATATCCTCAGGCTATCCAGTTTCTTACCCTCTATGGGTGCAAGGCCGTAAGCCATAAGACTGCGTATGGCCGTGGGGGCGGTATAGAGTATATTCACTGCATGCTTATCTACAATATCCCAGAAACGGCCCGCATCGGGCCAGGTGGGTATGCCCTCAAACATCAGCGAAGTGCCACCGGCACAAAGCACACTGTAAACAATATATGAATGGCCTGTGATCCAGCCTATATCTGCGGTGCAGAAGTGTATATCACCGGGTTTGTATTGGAACACATTGACGAATGAATAAGTGGAATAGACCATATAGCCGGCAGAGGTATGCACTACTCCCTTGGGCTTACCGGTGGATCCTGATGTATACAGAATGAATAAAGGGTCCTCTGCATCCATCTCTTCGGCTGGTACGGCAGGATCGCCTGAGGCTATTACCTTTTCCATTTCCTCATGCCACCATATATCGCGCCCCTTGATCATGCTGACCGGGATACGGGTGCGCATATACACAATTACCTTTTTTACAAATGGACATGCAACCAGCGCATCATCTATAGTATTCTTCAGCGGAATATCCTTCGCGCCACGGTACGCACCATCGCAGGTAATGATGAACTCCGCATTTGCATCGTGCATACTCTGCGCACTGAAGCCGCCAAATATCACCGAATGAATCGCACCTATGCGTGCGCATGCCAACATAGCCACAGGCAGTTCAGGCACCATACCCATGTAGATGCATACCCTATCACCTTTCTTCACACCATTATTCAGCAGTACATTGGCAAAGCGCATTACCTGCACATGCAGTTCGCTGTAAGTAATTACTTTATGAGGTTCATCTTTGCTATTAGGCTCCCAGACAATGGCGGGAGTATCGCCGGATAGCTCCAGGTGACGATCGATGCAATTCTCCGTGATGTTGAGCTTGCCATTGATAAACCATTGCACATCAGGTTTACGAAAGTCCCATTCCAGTACCTTATCCCATTTCTTCTTCCATACAAAATGATCCGCTACATTACCCCAGAACTGTTCCGGCTCTGCCACACTGTGTGCATAAGCCTGTTTGTACTGATCGTAAGTGGTCAACTGAAAAGGATATGACATTGTAAAACAGATTAAGAGTTAAGAATGGGCTCGGCGCAAACTATGTACTTTTTAAAGAAGGGTCAACGGCCTGGTTTGCACGGACTGCGGGATACCATGAAGTGAGCAAACCTACTGCTATAATTGTGAAGATCACAACCACAAAATCTCCTCCCTGCATCTTCACGGGAAAGTTCTCTACAAGAAAACCTTCGCCCATCTTCAGCAAACCAAACCTGATCTGTAACAGGCAGATAGTGCTACCGAGCAGCAAGCCTGCAATGCCGCCTATCAACGACCACAGCACCCCTTCGATCAGGAAGATGGCACGGATAGCACCGGGTTGCGCACCCATCGTTTTAAGAATGGCTATGTCTTTTTGTTTCTCAAGCACGAGCATAGAGAGCGCTCCTACCATATTGAACGAGGCAATGAGCATGACCAGCAGCAGGATCGCATATACTGCCCAACGCTCAGCATTCATCACCATGTACAATGTCTTATTCTGCTCATACCGGGTCTCCACTTTGTACTTGCCGCCCAGCATCTGCTTCAGTTGTTCCTTCACCCTGTCTGCACTACCGGGCTCAGCTTTAAGCTCTACCGATGAATAACGGCCTGTAGCATGAAACAGATCCTGTATCAATTTCATCGGTGCCAGTATATACTTATCATCAAACTCAGCGATCTCGAAAACACCCGAAGGTTTCAGTTTTAATGAGCCTATTGCAGATAAAGGATCTGCCATAATATTCGTGGCTGTGGGATTGGGGTAGTTGATGTCAATATAGGTGAGCGTATTGACATCGACACCTAACTGATCCATAATGTGGGTGCCTACTATGGTAGTGGCAAGCGCAGCAGAAACAGTATCATCGCCATTAGTGATGCGCTCACGTACATCACTAACATCAAAGTAGTCATTTTCAATACCTTTTACAGTAATGGTCTTCTGCTGCTCATGGCCATTGATCAGTACATTATCTTCAATAACCCTGCACATTGTTTTAACTCCTGGTACACGGGAGATATTTGTTATAACCGCAGTATCGAGCTGGAAAAATTTACCTCGCACTACAGTGATCTTAACATCGGGATAAAAGGCGATATAGTTCGCCTCCCATATATCCGACAAACCGTTGAATACTGAAAATGCAACGATCATAGCCGCACTACTGACCGCTACTGCCACCATGCTGATACGGGAAAGGACAGGAGCGGCATTACCTGACCGCTTGCCGCGCAGGTACCTGAGTGCCAGTTGCCATATAAAAGTACTGTCCATGATAAAATTTAAGACTGAAGGGCCGGTGTGTATCTATTATTCCTGCCCTGCTTCCGGCTGTGCCGGTGGCCTTGCTTCACGCTCTTCATTGATCTTTTTAAACAACTGGTCCATCTTAAAGATATGGTCCAGGGTATCATCAGAATAAAACTGGAGATCGGGAACACGACGAAGCTGGTTCTTAACACGCTGGCCCAGTAGTTTTCTCCACTCCCAGCTACGCTCTTTTATTTTGTGTAATAACTCACCTGCATCTTTGACCTGGAAAAAACTGAGGTACACACGGGCCTCCAGCAGGTCGGGAGTGACCATTACCTTGGTTATTGATACCATTCCTCCTTCTATTATATTCATCCCCTCACGCTGAAAGATCTCGCTGAGTTCTTCCATTACGAGCTTACCTACCTGCTTCTGCCTTTTATTTTCTTCCATAACCTGATATTAACCGGATAAAGTTAGGTAAATGCGGGAAATGTAATGCCTCAAAATCCTGTAGCGCTGAAACTATGCAGAATATGCCCTAACACATACTAGGATTTTTTTACTATATTTGATTAAACAATCAAGCATGCACAAAACCCTGTTATTTGCCCTTACCAGTGCTGTATTGCTACTGGGATGTAATGAAAATAACCAATCCCTGGACCTGGGAAGGTCTGCGAGTGTGGACACTACCTATGTGCTGACAACGATACCTGCCGCAGACCCGCACAATGTGCTGGTGGAAGAGTTTACAGGAGTTAAATGCTCCAACTGCCCCGCGGCACATGACGTGCTCGAGGGCCTGGAGCATACCTACGGTACGAGACTAAACGTAATAGGATTGTACATCTATAATTTCCTTCAAACAGAAAAACACCATGAGTCCGTATATGATTTTCGGGACTCTGCTGCAACAGCTATCGGCCAAAGCGTATATAAAGGTGTTGGGAGAATGCCAATCGGCGGTGTGGACAGGCTACCTGCGGGAATAGAGCCCCCCTTGCTCTTACAATTAAATGCCACCCAATGGACGGCACTAATAGAGAGCAGACTCAATATTCCTGACTCAGTGAACCTGAAATTAGAAAGCAGCTATAACAGTACAACAGGCATTGCGACTATTACCGCAACCGTTATCTATACCAAGCCTGTAAGCTCAACACAAAACCTGTCGATGGTAATAGTTGAAGATAGCGTAATAGATGCACAGGAATTTCCACCAACCCCGTTTGGCCCATTTGTTGACGGGTATGATCCAGAGTATGAATTCAACAACATATGCCGTGGTATGGTAACCTCTGTACCATTCGGAGATGTGATACTGGGTTCGTTGCCGGCCAAAGAAGCAGGTAGACTGTTTCGCAAGACCTATACCTATAATAAACCATCATCTGTATTGCACCCTGAGCATTGTCGTGTAATAGCCTTTGTGCACAACACAAGCGGCGATGACTACCATGTGATGCAATCGGCACAGGTTAAATTAACTAACTAGGTGACGCACACGAACAAAAACATATTTGTATTTAGTAATCCCTTTTTACTAAATTCGTGTCAATATTTATTTATGAAAAAATACCTGCTCCTGCTTGTTTCGGGCTTAGTGCTTATGGCAAGCTGCACAGAAAATAATGCGGCAATTGATTTTGGTACATCTGCAAGTGTGGATACTACCTATGTGCTTACAACGATACCTGCCACCGACCCGCACAATGTGCTGATGGAAGAATTTACAGGCGTTACCTGCACCAACTGCCCCGCAGCACACGACCTGCTTGTGGGCCTGGAGCATACCTATGGCACAAGGCTTAACGTAATAGGATTGTACATCTATAATTTCCCGCAGGCACGCCCTCACCATGAGTCGGTATATGATTTTCGTGATTCAGCAGCAACAGCTATCGGTCAGAGTGTGTATAAAGGCATAGGTTCAGAACCGCTGGGCGGCGTAGACAGAATACCGGCTGGTATCACCCCAAGTACGCCATTGCAACTGAATACCACTCAATGGACCGACCTGATAGTAAGCAGGATGAATACCATAGACTCTGTAAACCTGCAGGTACAAAGCAGCTATAACAGCACAACAGGCATAGCAACCATTACTGCAACAGTTATCTATACCAAGCCTGTAAGCACAACCCAAAACCTGTCGATAGTAATAGTAGAGGACAGCGTAATAGATGCGCAGGAATTCCCTCCGCACCCTATTGGCCCGTTTGTTGACGGATATGACCCGGAATATTTATTCACAAATATCTGCAGGGGAATGGTTACATCAGCACCATTTGGGGATGTGATACTTGGCTCTATGACCAGCAAGGAAGCCGGCAGGTTGTTCCGCAAGACCTACACTTACAGTAAAGCCTCTTCTATATTGCGCCCTGAGCGTTGCCGCATCATAGCATTCGTACACAATGCCACCGGCGATGATTACCATGTGATGCAATCAGTGCAAACCAGGTTAGTGCCTTAAGCCATCCAGATAATGAAGTATATACAACCGGTACTTATTGCAGGTTTAGCCTACGTACTACTGGCCTCCTCGGCATGTAATAACTCAAGCGAAGAAAAGAAAGAACCGGCTACAGATACTGCTGCTGCAATAGCACCAATACAAGCTCCGGCTTTTAACCCCGATAGTGCATACGCCTATGTGGGCATTCAGGTAGCCTATGGCCCCCGAACACCGGGATCTGCCGCGCAAAGCAAGTGTGCGCAATGGATGGAAAGCAAACTGAACGATTTTTGTGATACTGTATACAGGCAGCAGGTACAGGTAACCGGCGGAGATAAAAAAATGCTTCCGTGCATCAATCTTATAGGTGTTATAAACCCCGGCGCTGCCAAGCGTATATTGTTGCTTACTCACTGGGACAGCAGGCCATGGGCAGATGAGGATACTAAGGATAAAGACAAACCAATACTTGCCGCAGACGACGGCGGCAGCGGTGTAGGCGTGCTGCTGGAACTGGCAAGAGTAATCAAGGCTCACGGTTTGTCTTCGTCTGTTGGTATAGATATACTGTTCACAGATGTAGAAGACTATGGCAAAACCGAGTGGGGCGAAGATTCTTACTGCCTTGGCACTCAGTACTGGGCCAGGCATCCGCACGTACCGGGCTACAAAGCTGACTACGGAATACTGCTGGATATGGTAGGTGCAAATGGTGCACGGTTTCCGCTTGAAGGTATTTCCACCTACTTTGCCGGAGATGTGCAGCAGAAGGTATGGCAGGCCGCAGCTAATGCCGGCTACTCGTCTTACTTTCCGTATGTGGCCGCAGCCGAGATCACAGATGATCACCTGCCTGTAAATAAGATCACCGGTATCAAAACCATTGATATCATTAACCTGGGCACTGACCCGGAAAATCCGTTTGCACCACACTGGCACACCCATGCCGATGCCATGAACATCATAGATAAAAATACCCTGAAAGCTGTGGGCCAGACCCTGCTGCAAACAATATACCAGGAGGAAGCCGCAGCCAAAGAAAAGCACAGTATTTAGATAGTCGCCAAAATTTAGTTAAGAGTTTCAGGGGCAAACAGATTAGAGTATATTTGCCCCATATAAATACGGAAAGCAGTGAAGTACCGCAACGCCATAATATTAGTTCTACTGGTGATCATAGCCGATCAGCTGCTGAAAGTGTATGTAAAGACCCATTTCTGCAATGGAGATGATGTGCGGGTAATGGGTAACTGGTTCAGGCTGCACTTCATAGAAAATGAAGGTATGGCCTATGGCATGAAGCTCAGTGAATCTGCTATAGGTAAGATATTACTTTCCTCCTTCAGGCTGGTGGCTGTTATCTTCGGATTCTACCTGCTGAAGAAACTGGTTGTAAAAGGATATAAGAAGGGTGCTATAATATGTGGCGCACTGATACTTGCCGGAGCGCTTGGCAACCTTATCGACAGTATGTTTTACGGGTTGATATTCAGTGAAAGCCCTTACTCATGCTTTTCCGGCAACTTTGACAACCTTAGCAGCATGCTGCAAAACCATAATAAGGATGCAGTAGCGCATGTTACTTCATTCGGACATGGTTATGGTAAATTCCTGACCGGTAAGGTGGTAGATATGCTCTACTTCCCGGTTATAGATACGGTCATGCCGAAATGGGTACCATTCTTCGGAGGCAAACCTTTTGTATTTTTCGAGCCTGTATTCAATATAGCTGATGCGGCAATATCTGTAGGTGTACTGACACTGGTATTCTTTCAGAAAAAACTGATACACAATCCAAACGCTGAAAAAACTGTAACAACATCCGATGTCTGACGAAGGTACTATATCGATAACGGTATGGCTGGCAGGCCGTAGCTACAGGATACGCATCAAGCCTGAAGAGGAATCGGCTGTGCGCAAAGCTGTGAAACTGGCTGACGAAAAGGTGAATGAGATGCGTTCTCACTACGCCGGCAAGGATGACCAGGATTTTATGGCCATGTGCCTGTTGTCCTATGCTGCAGATAGTGCTATAGAGACCTATAATAATCCACTGCTGCAGGATGAACTGAATAAGCTTTCTGCTAAGATCGACAAAGCACTCTAAGCACCCAGCGCATCCATCAGTACTTCCATCTTGCTGCCGCGAGATCCCTTTAACAATATTGAACTATCCGTAGGTACATGCTCCCGTACATATGCTGCAGCCTCAGCAGAATTTTCGAACCAGGCGAAACCGTTATTCAACCCTTTGAATTCGGCACCTACCAGTATCACATCATCCCACTTGTACTGAGCTAAAAAAGTAACAAGTTCCCTGTGTTCATTTTGTTCTTCTGCACCCATCTCTTTCATGGCACCTATCCATAATAGTTTACGTGGCAGCTCGGCTGCAGCGAAATTGGTAATGGCAGCACGCATGCTTGTCGGGTTTGCATTGTAGGCGTCGAGTATTATCCTGTTAGTGCCTTTCTGCAACCATTGAGACCGGCTGTTATCGGGACTGTATGCAGCAATGGCTTGCTTAATGTCATCGACCGGGATACCGAAATGTAAGCCCACGGCAATAGCCACCATAACGTTGGGGAAATTATACTGGCCTACCAGTTGTGTATCTACCACCGTTTCTGCAAAATGTGTAAGTACTGCCACCTGCAAGAATACACCATTCATTAATGGCTTGCCGATATACTGCGCATCGCTGCTGCCATAGGTGATCTGCTTTGCTATACCCTGAGCCATATGCACGAGGTAATCAAGATCTGTATTGCGGAAAACCGTGCCGTCATTTGCCCTGAGAAAATCATACAATTCCCCCTTGCCTTTGCGCACACCTTCTATTCCTCCAAAACCTTCTATATGCGCCTTACCACAATTGGTAATGATACCATAGTCGGGTAAAGCGATCTCGCAGTAAGATGCGATCTCGCGGAGATGATTGGCACCCATCTCTATAATGGCCATCTGCGCATCAGCCTTTATCTTTAGCAGTGTAAGCGGCACACCGATATGATTATTCAGGTTGCCCTCAGTAGCATAAGTATGGAAACGGGTACGCAAAACTGCCGCAACAAGTTCCTTGGTAGTCGTCTTTCCGTTGGAGCCTGTAATGGCTATAAATGGTATATTGAACTGCTGCCTGTGATGCTTTGCTAACTGTTGTAAAGTGATCAATACATCATCCACAACTATACACCTGTCATTGACCGCATATGCGGCATCACTGATCACCGCATACGCTACTCCTTTCTCTAAAGCCTCGGCAGCAAAGACATTCCCATTGAAGTTAGCACCGCTAAGCGCAAAGTAAATACCACCCTGCTGCAGCTTACGGGTATCAGTCTGGATCAAAGGATTTTGCTGGTATATCTTGTACAGTTCAGGTATATTCACAACCATATATTTTGCCTTGTAAAAATAAAGAACCCCTTCCAGAATGAAAGGGGTTCTTTTATAAAAGCTATTGTATTTATTATCTTTTATGTTTCTTCTGGTTACCGAAGTTGTTACCACCTGGCTGCATATCGCCGGTTGGACTACCAAGGCGATCCATCACGCAACGGAAACCAATCGTGTTGCTTGACAGGTTACCCTGCATGTAACGACGTGTACCAGGAGACAGCCAATAAGCGCGATCTGCCCATGAACCACCTTTGTAAACTTTAGTAGAATCGTTGATGAGTGTATTCTTACCATAGTCGTAAGAGAACATTGATAAGCTATCACCATCTTTAAAGCTGCTCAGGTCACCTGTGCGCACTTCATAACGCCCGTTAGACAAAAGTTCCTGTGGAGTTACATTGAGGTAAGGGATATGACCGATAGTATCTTTTTCTTCGATAGTACCATCTTCCTGTAAAGCAACCCTTGTGTAGATGTTACCACGGAAAGGACGGAAGTCATTAACATCGTCATGAGATGTAGGACGATAAGTATCCATAACCCACTCATTTACGTTACCGGCCATGTTATACAGACCGAAAGCATTTGGAAGGTAAGAATTAACACGTGCAGTGATATCACCATTGTCATTCAAACCACCAGCAACACCCATATAATCACCTTTTCCACGCATGAAGTTACCTTCAAATTCGCCCTGGTACTGGTTATGCAAACCATAACGGGTAGTATTTTTAGGACCCCAGGGATTTGTATTGCGGTCTGTGAAAACTTCCTCTCCACGACGGCGTTTGTTTTCAGGAGCCGGGTTGTTACCTATATTGCCCAATGCTGCATATTCCCACTCAGCTTCTGTAGGGAGGCGGTAATCAGGTAAGAATACGCCATCCTCAAGTTGATACTTACGTTTACCGGAACCGTTAGGATCGAGGTCTTTCTTAGGCCTGCCACCCTCAGTACCTTCATATTGGTCTACGAGGTAAGAATTGGTAGTGAATACGTCTTCATTCGACTGTGTAGCGTTAGGCTTTAAACCACCTGCCTTAATGAGCAATAACTCATTAACACGGTCTGTACGCCATTGACAGAAGTCATTAGACTGGTACCAGTTAACACCTACAACCGGATAATCGTTAAAATTTGCAGCCTTGAAATAATTTTTAACATATGGCTCATTGTAACCTAAAGCAGAGCGCCAAACAGTCTGGTCAGGATAAGAAGCCCAAACCAAATCCGGATAGTCATTGAAATAAGCACGCTTCATCCAGAATGTGTACTCACGATAGCTGGCGTTTGAGACCTCGGTAGCATCCATATAAAAGGATGAAACCGTAACCGTGCGCCTGTTGCTGTTGTTTTCTAAAGTCGGCATTTCGTCATCAACCGCACCCATAGTGAACCTGCCACCCTGCACGAACACCATCCCTACGGGCGTTTGCTGTCCTTTGTAGTCGATAACTTCATAACCACCAAAGCGTTTATCATTCAAAGGCCAACCAGTAACCTGGGATACTCCATCTCCTTGTCCCCTTTTATGAGAACCTGAAGAACAAGCGGATAAGAACGTAGCTGCTCCTAAGCACAGCAATCCAATACCAGTGAGTTTTCTTTTCATAATTGAACTAAAATATTTACACTAATTAGTAGGTACATTGTTAAAAGTAATTACAATGATACCGCATTGTTTTGAAATTTTCAAGCTTTCGCCAACAAGAAACAAAAAAAAAGCGTAATTTTTATTTTTTAAAGTAATAATATTTGAAAAAAAATTACGTTATTATGATATACAATCAATGCCATTGTGACTTTTCGACCTATTAATTACTTAATTTTGATAGCTATCTACCCTGACTTTAAAAGAATTGAATAAATGAAAAAAATAATATTATTGTGTGGCTTTTTTGCCGGCTTGTTCAGCTTTCACCCATCATATGGACTCAAAGAGAGTATCCTGGTAAAAGAACAGAATATACATCAGGGTTATATCGTTGAAAAGGTCTGGCTCAGCAATTATGCCCTTCCCCAGGTTTTGATATCCGAAGTAGGCTATATTAATAATGTAGCATTGCCAAAGGATGCTAAAATGTCAAGTCCGCAACAATTCGAGGTGATACTGGGTATGGAGCGTAAAAGGCCTTTTGCCGTGGTGAGGATTCCTGCATATACTGCGGGAGCGCAGGGTACTACCAGTAAGGTAAACAGTTTTGTACTTACGGTAAATGAAACCGCACCGGCAAAAATGAACGTTGCAGCCAAGACCACCGATGTCACTACATCGGTGCTTGCTACCGGCACATGGTATAAAATAGGTGTCACCAAGACCGGTTTTTATAAGATCGATAATAATTTCATCACCAGCATGGGCCTAACGCCATCAGCTATCAACCCCGGAAATATACGGGTATTTGGCAATGGGGGCAATATGCTGTCTGAAGACAACAGCAAGCCACGTCCAAATGACCTGATTGAAAATGCCACAATACTGAACAGCAATGGAGATGGTGCATTTGACAATAGTGAATCACTTGTTTTTTATGCAGTAGGCCCTACCGGATGGGGTAAAGACAGTGCAACACAATCATTTTACCACTTTAATAACCTGTACAGCGATACGGCGTACTACTTTATAACATTTGACCAGGGCGCAGGAAAACATGTAACCACTCAGCCGGCATTGCCTGCAGGCAATATTGATGTAAACACCTACGACTTTTATGACGTACATGATGCTGACCTTGTAAGCCCTGCAGGTATAGGTAAATTATGGTTTGGCGAACAATTCAGCACACAGTTATCCAGTACTGTACAGACATTCACATTCGACCTTGGTACTTATGTATCAACAGCTTATTGCCGTGGCTCATTTGGTTGCACATCTGATTTAGCGGGCAGTAAGTTTGTTATCTATATGAATGGCTCGGACATGGGTGCTGCAACATTTTCTACCGCAACAAAAGGTGATGACCTTATGACCCTAAGCACTACGGCTGCAAGGCCCGGAGTGTGTAATTCGCAAATTGCGAATATTCAGTTAGAATTCGTTCCGAAAGATGCATCCAGCATAGGCTACCTGAATTTCCTGGAAATAAGCGCACGTGCAGAGTTAAGGATCAATACAGACCAGATGAATTTCAGGGACTGGCGTAGTGTGGGCGCGGGGAACAATGCAAATTTTCAATTACAGAACGGCACCGGCAATACAAAAGTATATGATGTAACCAACCCACAGGTACCTGTACAAATGAGTGGCAACCTGAATGGTAGTACTTATGTTTTTACGCAGGATGCAACAACCCTGCATGAATTTGCGGCGATGAACAGCAACAACCTGTACACGCCAAAATATGCGGGTACTGTGATCAATCAGAACCTGCACGGCGCAGGACCAGCCGACCTGATCATAGTGACCAACCCTGCCTTTACAGCCGAAGCCCAGAGACTAGCCGACTACCACAGTTCACACGATAATATGCGTGTGGCAGTAGCTACTACAGAGCAGATATATAATGAATTCTCATCGGGCTCACAAGACATCAGCGCTATCAGGGATTTTGCACGTATGTTTTATAAGAGGGCCGGATCAGACGTTTCGCAAATGCCTAAAAATATGATCTTATTCGGCGGAGGATCTTATGACTATAAAAACAGGCTAAAAAACAATTGTAACTTCGTTCCGGTATTCGAATCTGCAGAATCACTGAATGACCTGAGTACATTTTCGAGTGATGATTTTTACGGATTTCTTGATGACAGCGAATACATTGAAAACAATACGTTGCTCAATGTACTTGACATAGGCGTGGGCCGCCTGCCAGCAAGGAGTGTATCGGACGCTACATCACTTGTAGATAAAATAATAGGCTATACGCAACCGAACACATTAGGACCATGGCGTTTGTCCAGTATGTATGTGGCTGACGATAACGACCAGGCAGGTAACCATATGGAAGATGCCGAAGTAATGGCAGGTACAGTAACGGCGAGCAGTGAAGGACTTTACAATCACGGCAAAGTGTATCTTGATGCGCTACCAAAGACACCAACACCTGCCGGAGAACGCTGTCCAAGCGCAAATGCTGCTATAAATCAACATATTTTCAAAGGCACATTCGCTATCAATTACAATGGTCACGGTAATACACAGGTATGGGCCGGAGAGCGTATCCTTACCAATGATGATTACAATAACTGGAACAACGAGAACAGCCTGCCTTTCATGATAACTGCCACCTGTGATTATGGCGAATTCCATAACCCGCTGTTTGTATCGGCAGCAGAGCAATTAGTGATCAGGAGAGGCGGAGGTGTTATTGCCATCCTTACTACCACACAAGCGGTATTTGCAGTATATAACAGGCCGATAAATGTTCAATACCTCGATGCACAATTCACAAGGAATGCAGATGGCTCATGGAATACATTTGGCGAAGCAAACCGTATAGCTAAAAATACGACCTACATAGTAACGCATGAGGCAGGTCAGTTGGCGAATTTCCGCAAGTTCGCATTACTTGGTGATCCGGCACTGACACCAGCATTCCCTAAGTACAATATACAACTGGACAATGTAATGGATGGTACTACGCAGGTACATGCTGACTCTATAAATGCACTGGGTAAATATGTGATGAGCGGAAGTGTAAGGGACCTGTCGGGCAATATTCTAAACGATTTCAACGGGCAGGTGTTCATCACTTTTTTTGATAAGCCCAGGAAGATAACTACAATTACAAGTGCTAATGCCTCTTTTAATGTTCAGGACAACATTGTATATAAAGGCAAAGTGTCTGTAACCAATGGCAAATTCGCCTTTACTTTTATCACACCTAAGGATATTAATTATTACTTCGGCACTGGCAAACTCAGCATGTATGCGGATAACGGGATCACTGATGCCGCCGGTGCTGACACCAGCCTTACTGTGGGAGGATATTCAGATAATCCCATCATCAGTACTACCCCTCCTGTTGTGAAGCCATATATCAATGATACCTTGTTCCTGAACGGAGGAATCACCGGCAGTAATACATCTCTTTATGTATCCTTGTTCAGCGAAACTGGCATCAATGTATCAGGTAATAAAATAGGACACGATCTTACAGCTATACTGGATAATAACCTGGAAACGCCGTATATGATGAACGACTATTATGAAACTGAACCCAATACCTACCAGCGTGGATTTGTAAGGTTCCCTGTGTCAGGGCTTAGTAATGGGAAACATAAGATACCTGTAAAAGCATGGGACGTGAATAATAATGTGGGAGAAGGAACAGTAGAATTTATTGTGGTAGATAACAACATAATGGCCGTGGAAACCTTGATTAACTATCCTAACCCCTTCAATGACAAGACCCATTTTGTATTTGAACACAACCACCCCGACGAACTGCTTGATGTAAACATCACTATTTATGGTATGTCTGGCGCTGTAGTCCATGAGATCAAAAGGAGTTTTACACCATCAGGTAGCCGCAGCAGCGATATTACCTGGGACGGAACAGACAAGAACGGATCGAGGCTGCCCTCCGGCGTATATGCTTATAGGCTGACAATAACTTCTGAAAAAGGTTTTAAGTCAAGTGCATACCAAAAACTGGTTATTGTACGTTAATAGGAATTAGAGGAATTAATTATTGAATAAATGGGCAAAATGGAATATTTTTGCAAAACTTTAAAATAAATAATAATAACAGAATGGCAAAACAACTTGCTTTAATAGGATTAGCACTTTTAGCGGGTACATTATCACCTGATGTTCATGCACAAACCAATATCAATGGTACGAGAAACTTCGTTACTACCGCAGTGCCATTTCTTAGAATATCACCTGATGCCCGTTCAGGAGCAATGGGAGATGCCGGAATAGCACTAAGCCCTGACCCTAACGCCCAGTACTGGAACGTAGCCAAGATACCATTCACAGAGAAAAACTATGGGGTGTCAGCAACATACACTCCATGGCTCAAAGATCTGGTGCCTGACATCTTCCTTGCGTATATATCCGGTTATGCTAAATTTGGTAAAAGTAATGAGCAGGCTTTCAGCGGTTCTATGCGTTATTTTTCACTGGGTAATATAAACTACACCAATGGTTTCGGAGACCCTATAGGAACCGGTATGCCGAGAGAATATTCTTTTGACCTTGGTTATTCCCGTAAGCTTTCCGAATTTTTATCTACCGGCCTTAGCATGCGTTATATACATTCTGCGATAGCGTCTGGTGTTACATACAGTCCAGGTGGTAATTATCGCCCGGGCAATGGCGCAGCAGCTGATCTGGGTGTTTACTACAGTAAGAAACATGATATTGACGGTATCCGCAGCAATACATTCAACTTTGGTGCAGTAGCCAGCAATATCGGTACTAAAATATCTTACAACTCCAGCCGTAAGGATTTCATTCCTATGAACCTGGGTGTGGGTGTTGCTTATACTTCGCAGTTTGATGAGTATAACAAGATCACCTTTGCTGTGGACCTGAATAAACTACTGGTACCTGTGCTTAACCCAACAGGCGCTGACACACAGGTGAGTGTGGTGAGCGGTATCTTCTCATCATTCAGCACTGGCAACCAGATCAAACAGATCAACGCATCTATAGGTGCTGAGTACTGGTACCAGAATACGATCGCTTTCCGGGCAGGTTATTTTTATGAAGACAAAAGCAACGGCGACCGCCAGTATATAACTACCGGCTTAGGCGTGAAGTATAACATCTTCCAGATCAATGCTGCTTACCTGCTGCCACAAGGATCAGGCACTACACGTAACCCATTATCTAACACACTGCGCTTCTCACTGATATTTGAATTTGACCAGATAGAGAAAGCTAAAGATGACGAAGCTGAAAGCAAATAGTCATTCATATCATTTCAAATGAAAAATGCACCGTGTCGGTGCATTTTTCATTTGAAGCCATACAAGTAGGTTTTTATTCCTCCGTATCAAACCCTTCGTCAACCGGTGTGCCCTTGACTATGCTGTATATCTTAGGTGCCTGATGATAGATGGCATTAGTAAAGCGGTTACCTAATATAACGATCGTCATGTTGTCTTTAATGAACCTATAGAACGAAGTGTTATTGCCATGCCACCAGCCGTTATGATAGATAACCTTATTGCCATTAGCATAACACAACATGCGCCAACCCAGGCCGTAATTTTTGATGCCCGGCTTTTCGAAAGAGCAAGGGCCGTAAGACATTTCTATGATCTCATTGCTCAATAACTTATTCTGGTAGAACGACTGATCCCAGCGATACATATCCTGCGGAGTACTGAACACTCCTTTATCTCCAAAAACACCGTCAGCAAACATATCGGGCTCACGCACCCAATTCCTTTTATAGTTAAGGGTGGCATTTGCAGGCAGCCCTTTCAACGGTTCGTATATGAACGTGTTGGTCATGCCCAATGGCTGAAAAATATACCTGGTCATGAACGTACTGAATGGCATTTCTGTGATAGTCTCTACAATTGATGCAAGTACCGCATAATTGGAATTACTGTATTTAAAACGGGTATTGGGACGAAACTCCAATGCAGGCGTATGCTTTGCAAACATGCGCATCACTTCTTCGTTAGATATCGGAGATTCTTTATCATGATGAAAATTTGGCACCCATTTGGTGTAGTCTGCAACACCGGAGCGATGATCGAGCAGCATTTTGATAGTGACATTGCCGTAAGGGAAATCCTTGATGTAATACCTTACGGGATGATCAATATCCAGGTATTTATGCTGGTACAGGTAAAGTATCGCAGCACCCGTAAAGGTCTTGGACACCGAAGCAAGCTGACTGGAAGTATTGGAAGCAAGCGGTATTTTTCGCTCCTTATTACTGTACCCGAAATACCGCTCATAAATGATCTTACCCTTATACCCCACCAGCACACTGCCGTTAAATCCGGCAATTACCTGTGTTCTGTAGTATTCGTCCAGTTGGCGGATGATCTCCCTGTTCTGGAGACCAAGTGTATCGTATTTGAGTACCACAGGTGTGGTCTTAACCGGAACCTCGTGAAACTTGGCATTGCTATTTGTACGTGCAGAAACTGACTGAGAATCGGAATGGCAGGCAACAATAAGTATTGATAAAAAAGTGGTAAGTATATATGAAGGTGTAAAACGCATAATTTCTCTTTGGTGCTAATGGCAAATATATATTTCTACTTCACAAAATCATTTTTCCATTTCAATTTTAACAAAAGTAATTACATCATCGATAAACTCATAATAGCATTGGTTTAATTGGTAATAATTGGTGACAAATATTTCGTAAGCCTTTTCAATAGGAGGCATATGCTTGGCTCTTCTCGCTAATCCATTCAAAGACCGTTCCATCCCCTTGAGCGTACGATAGTTATACAACCAGTTATGCTCCTTCATGTGTGGGAAGTACTGCGCGAAAGGGAGCGGAAAATATTGTTCATTCATTGCTAACTGAGTATAAACCTGTTGCGTGAAGAGGAGCAGCGCATCCTGCGAATTGAACTGCTTAGGATCTGATGCGAGGAAATGATCGTATAAAGTGTCCATAATGGCACCCGAATACAAGCCATAGTCTTGCCGAAACAGGATCTTAGCACGTAGTGTAGCAGGGTGAACATCAGCAAAGCCATCTATCTTCCTATGCAGCTCTATACCTTTTTTTATGCCCACCGGAAATTTATCCAGCACCAATCTGCCTTTAACATGGTCACCTATCATATTGCCCGCGAGCACGTCTATATCACCAAATGAAAGGAAAGCATGACCCAGATAATTCATAGCTGCAATTTAACGAGCAAATGCCAAAGGAAGAGAAAATATCTTGCTGGTATATTATAAATGAATATGCTCCAGTTTCTGAATATCCTCGTACATCGTTTTCAGCTCAATGATGAGTTTTTCCAGGTTGATCATTTGCATATCATTCAGCCTGAATGGCGTAATGAATGATTCATCCACTTCAGTAATGGCAGGCATGAGCTGTTTATCCAGTGACGGCAGGCGGGTAATGACCTTATTGAACCAACTTAAACATTCATTGATCTTGCCCTGCTGCAGAGCAGTAGCCGGCAAAAGCTGAGTATAGTTTTTTTCGTCCTGCTCCAGGTGTATATTATTCAGATTGCGCGTGACCCTCACATTATAGATGATCAGATCATAAAAAATATCCGACTTTTCTTTACCGGGCTCCTGCATATACCTGTTGAAAGAATCGAACACATTACTATTCCTTGACTCTGCGATACGCTTGCTTTTTGTCCAAGTTATTAATCTTTCGGCTGAAAAAAAACTGGCTATGAAGTAATTATAATTGCTGTAAACCGCACTGGCCAGATGCGTAGGCAACCACTTTTTATCCCATGTAGGTAATAGAGCAAAACCACATACCAGGGCAAGCAATGCTCCACCCACTGTACACAGTGCCCGCACGATCATTATCATATTGCTATATGATGCCTCGAGGCTAAAGAGCAATACAAGGTTGAGTGTAACAACAAAAGTAGCAACCGCATACTGGCGGCGCACATAATACACCATCAGGATAAACGTAAGAAATAGAATAGCCTCTTTCGCATGAAGCCCTGCAGGCAGATACAACAGTAAACCTCCAGCAATACCACCAAGCAAAGTACCCACCACCCTGTCGATAGCCCTGGTAATGGTAGCCCCGAAATAAGGCTGAATAATGATCATAACGCTGAACGGCAACCAGTAGCCATGATCTACGTTATACCACTTATAAAGGAACATCGCAGCAGTAGCCGCGACCGCTGAACGTATAGCAAACCGGGTGGTAAAAGAATTGAAATTGAACAATACCCGCAGACTATTAAGAAAGTACTTGGGCTTGAGCAGGAACATCGTCTTCATAAACGAGTAAGAGCGGTAGACCGGCATATCCCTCCCCATCTTATCAACTCTCAGAATTGCATTTTCGAGCAGCCGGATAGTGCGCTCGGTAAGTTGCAATATTCGTTTGATGGCGTTCACCTGTCTCTCATCTGCCGGTAAAGGATACTCCCGTATAAGTACGACCAGCCTTTTCAGCCTGCTGATCTGTGTACCAGCAAGTAGCTTTTCCTCCGGTTTGAGTGTAATGACAAATATGGATATCCGGCTTACTGCTTCTTTCAATGCACTGAACAAAGTAGCTGCCTTAACACGCAACGTCTCATCAAGGTCTGAAACAGCTATGTGCGCCATCTCCTCGCCCATAGCTATTACATTAACCGCAACAACGCCAGCCACCTTTCTTAGCTGTGCCAGCTGGTATTCAACATTATCTTTTTTATCTACCTGGTGCGCCATACGGCCATAGAACTGGTATGAATTATCAATAGCGGTACGTACATCCCGTTCCTTAACATATACATCTCCCTTTACATCGGTTTCTGT
>CAYZKL010000061.1:0-1490 GCA_964478855.1 uncultured Flavipsychrobacter sp. | reverse complement strand
ACCAGTTCTGATATAGATCGCCAGATCAGCGCTATCTGACGACGGAATGGCTCACCTGCCGGCATGAATAAAGAAATGATAACCCCTACCAATACCGGCCATACTGCACCAATAGCCACCAACGTCATGCGATGCAGTATTCCTGCATACTGCGTTTCGGGATAAGCATTGCAAATAATAAAAAGCAGGTAAACACATATTGCCAGCCCGCTTGCCCGGTCGCCAAGATCTTTGAGCAACGAACCGATAAAGCCTACTACAAACATGCATAGTACACTAAGCCACAAACTGTTGCTGACCACTGTACCCAGAATGGCAAAAATGATAGCCAGTATAGCACCGCTCAGTAGTGTACGTAGTCGCCAGCCAAAGGACCCCTTCATCTCTACCCACGACACGGCCTCTGCAGTAAGTGTGATCCAGATAGCATCATTAAGCCTGCCTGTAGATAAACCCCAAATAACAGGTAATGTGCCTGACAACGCCATACGTATGCCCCAACTGATCATCGGCTCAAAACTTTCGTTTTGCAGCAGCCGGTTAATACGCTTATATGACCTTAGGTATGACAATACGGGAATAAAAAATCAATAAATAATATTATTCTTCTTCAAGCAAATTATCTGTGATGCGGCCTATCTGCTGAGCAGTTACAGACCCTTCCATAAATTTCTTATAATTCTTGCCGGGAGCAACCACTATAGTGGCGGGGATAGAGCCTTCCCATGAATTTTCCAACTTGGGAATGAATACATTCGGGTCCGTATCAGACAACCATACCACTTCGGGCAGCAGTTTTTTTCGCTCGATGAATGACGGCACTTTGAATTTAATATCCTCCTTAAAATCAAGGCAGACCATAAGAACCTTCACGGGTGCATTAGCATACTTCCTGTACAGAGCATTGAACTCCGGCAATTCTGCCACGCAGGGCGAACACCATGTGGCCCAGAAGTTGATAATATATACTGTATCTTTTGAAGATGTACGACGGATAATATTATCGGCTGAATATGGTGTGATCTTTTGCGCAGCAATACTTCCTGCTGTAGCAATGATCAGCAACATAGAGAAAATAAGTTTCATGCTGTAAAAATAGTAAAGCATCGTGTATCTATTCCGTTAATAATAGGATTAACGCATTCCCCAACCCAAAATTTTATATTAAGTTTGTTGTCATTATGGATAAGACAGCATTACTGAAACATAAAATAGAAGAAGCACAGAAAGGTGGCGGTGTAAAACGCATAGAAGCACAACACAAAAAAGGAAAACTAACCGCACGCGAACGCTTGCAGTTGTTGCTGGATGAAGGATCGTTTGAGGAGATAGGCATGCTTGTGACGCACAGGAGCAAGGACTTTGGCATGGAGAAGGAGATATACCCTGGGGATGGTGTGGTAACAGGATATGGCACCATAAACGGGCGACTCACCTATGTGTTCTCACAGGACTTCACCGTCTTTGGCGGCAGCTTATCCGAAACACAT
>CAYZKL010000060.1:7308-23487 GCA_964478855.1 uncultured Flavipsychrobacter sp. | reverse complement strand
ATCCGGGATATACAATATGCCATTATCTAATGTGCCCATCCAGTAATTTCCTTCCCGGTCCTTAAGTATCGAGGATATGCTTTTGTCTGCAAAGAATGGTGCTCCTTTATTTATGTTCAGGCCTTGTTGGTCATATGCCCATACCCCGTTTGGGGTAAATATCCAGTGTATCTCCGCACAGTATTCGGTGCCGTGCATGTAGTTTATTTCCGGAAAAGCTATTTTTTTTACTGCCTTTTGGCCATCTATCTCAAGGCAGTTTTTCCCCTCCCTGTTCACGATAAGAATACCGTTTTTAGAGGCGGTAAGTCTGCCGGTGGTTGGTACACTCGTTTGCTCAATGGTTCCTTCCGGGCTTATTTTATATAGTGTGGAATCATTAATCACATAAAAATAATTTCCTATGTGAATGTTTGAAATGAATTTCGTCAGGTCAATTTGGATACTCTTAATGGTCTTGTGGGTTTCCAGGCTAATGATATTTACGTTCCCGTTTTGCAGCAGTATCATCCTGTCATTGATGATGGCATATCCCGAATTGACTATTGCCGCTGTTTGTTTTAATGGCTTCAGCGTATCATGCTCCACATAATAAAGGTAGCCGTCAAAATTCTGATACCATATACGCCCATATTTGTCTTCCTCTATCTCGTTTCCTGCCCGTGAGGTTTGCCGGTCATTGATGTAAGTTTTGTATTCAAATCCATCGTACCTCGTTAGCCCTTCATTGTTAGCTATCCATATAAAACCTTTTGAATCCTGGAACAGGTCATATATCGAATTGGAAGGAAGCCCGTTCGATTTGTTGATAACTGTATGATATGGATCCTGTGCATAGCAGCAGATGCTCAGTAAAACAGAGCAGCTAAGCAGCAGGTATCGTGCTATATGTCGCATAAAAACAAAGATAGAATACACCGGCTCATATTTATAGCCGGTTAGTGAAAGTGCCTTTTCAGTTAGTGAAGTTCATTTTTTTCTGTTCACTAACCCATCCGGCACTTACACTACTTGTGCCTGTACGCTGCCGCCGCATCATGCTAATCTTGCATAAACAAAACATAAACAACTAAAATTATTCTTATGAAATTGATCAGATCAGTTATCGCAACTTCAATGACAATGGCTGTTGCAGGCTTCACTTATGCCCAGGATGTGACAGGTACAGTCTCTCAAATGGCTGTAGTTGGTGCAAAACTTTACGTCGGTGGCCAGTTCGAAAAGGCAGATCGCCGTATCGTAAATAACATAGCTGCCTTCGAAGGTGGTGCGTGGTCAGGGTTGGCCAAAGGAGTTTCCGGTAATGTAACCTGTATCGCCCCATCGGGCAATAATGTATTCGTGTCAGGCGATTTCAGTTACGTAAACAAAGTAGATGCTGTAGGCACTAACGCAAATAAAATTGCGATGTGGGATGGTACAAAATGGAATGCTCTTGGAGATAAAACTGTTGACCGGCAGGTCTTTGCAGTTGTAGCAAATGGTAATACTGCTTACATAGGCGGCAATTTTCAGAAAGTGGCCGGTACGATTGCTACTAAAGGTGTTGCAAAATGGGATGGAAAACAATGGTCTGCAGTAGGCAATGCTCAGTTCGACAGGGCTATTCTTGCAATGGCCACTCTGGGTAATGACCTGTATGTTGGTGGAATATTTACGATCAATGGCGATGAGCCAATGGGAAGAGTGGCTAAATGGGATGGTGCAAAATGGACCGAAATGGGCAATAAGGGTCTCGATGGTACTGTTACAAAAATGGTATCCGATGGAAAGAATATTTATGCGGTCGGTAAATTCATAAAGGCTGGAGATGGTACAGAACTCAACCGTATAGGTATGTGGGATGGCGCCAAATGGAATGCGGTAGGAGATGGTGTCAATGGAGAAGTAAGGGACATATTCATTGATGGTAATAAGATATACGTTGCAGGCTCTTTTACAGCAGCAGGTGCGGGCAAAAAAGCAAAAGACGTTTTTTATCTGGCTATGTGGGATGGCAGCAAATGGTCAGGTTTCCCGGAAATAAAATATGTCAATATCAATACAATTGCCGTTGTTAATGGTGTGATATACGCAGGTGGCAGGTTTGATGGCTCCGGTGCTGACCAATATGGCGGTGTCGCAAAGTTAGAAAATGGTAAATGGTCTAAAGTTACTGCCTGGTAAAATAACCAAAACAGCTTTTCACTAACTCAAAACCAATTTTCACTAACTGTACCCAGGAGGTACATGCTATCGAAACTAATATTACACTATCAAAAAAATCTAAAAAATATGAAAAAGCCTTTTTACAAAATAATGTTAGCAGCATCAGTTATGTTGTCTTTCAACGTAAGTGCCCAGATTATCTCTACTGTAGCAGGTAATAATGCACTTAGTGCAGGTTTTACGGGAGATGGTGGCGCTGCCACTGCAGCTACCCTGGCATATCCCGGCGCATCTGTTGTTGATGCCGCAGGTAACATTTACATTGCAGATAAAGACAACCATTGCGTTCGTAAGGTGAATACTTCCGGGGTCATTTCTACGTTTGCGGGTACGGGAGGGGCTTTCGGCCTCTACGGCGATGGTGGCGCAGCTAATGCCGCTAATTTGAACGCACCTTTGTCTGTATGTCTTGATGCGGCAGGCAATCTGTATATCGCTGATTTTGGCAATCATCGTGTACGTAAGGTAAACACATCCGGTATTATTTCTACAGTTGCCGGGTCTTCAGTCGGACTTGGCGGCGATGGCTCAGCGGCCACAGCTGCTTTTTTGAACTACCCAACCGATGTAAGTATGGATGCTTCGGGTAATCTTTATATCTGTGATTATGGTAATCAACGCATTCGTAAGGTCAATACATCTGGCATCATCAGCACGTTTGCGGGTAGTACCGGAGGGTACAGCGGGGATGGCGCAGCTGCAACTGCAGCTAAGTTAAGCAGCCCCAATGGTGTTTTTGCAGCCCCTTCCGGCCAGGTGTACATCGCAGATATGGGTAATAATTGCATCAGAAAAGTTGATATTGCCGGTGTTATTACTACGATAGCAGGAAATACAAGTTCGGGATATACAGGCGATGGTGGAGCGGCTACTGCCGCTAATATGAACTCGCCGTCTTTTGTTACGACCGATGTTGCAGGCAATGTTTTTTTCAGCGATATGAACAATGCGGTTATCAGGAAAGTAAATACCGCCGGTATTATTACCACTGTTGCAGGTACAGGCGTATTTGGGTATGGTGGTGATGGTGGTGCGGCAACGGCAGCACTTTTTAATTATCCTACAGGTGTTACTTTCGACCCTGCTGGTAATTTATTCGTCACAACACAGGAAAGTCACGTGGTGCGTAAGATAACTGCCGACGTAGTTACTTTGTCCGGTACTACTACCGTATGTGTAGGACAGACAACTACGCTTACCTGCTCCACTCCGGACGGTGCCTGGACCAGCAGCGCGCCTGCTACTGCTACGGTTTCGTCATCAGGGGTGGTTACCGGTGTAGCGGCAGGAACTGTAAATATCGATTACAAACAAGGCCTGTACAATGGAACCACCCTTGTAACAGTCAATGTCTGTCCGTCATTGGATGTTAACAAACAGGTTTCAGCAAATGCTGCTTTAAGTATATACCCTAATCCTTCCAAGGGCTTGTTTGCGGTTTCATTGCCACAATCTGGCAATGCTGCTATCTTAACTATTGTTGATGTTCTTGGCAAAACGGTAGCAACAAGAAATATAGACAAAACGCAAACACTTGTAACGTTCAGTGACAATGACCTGGCTCCGGGCAACTACGTTATTAAAGTAGCCTCAGGCGATAAGGTGTACAGGGAAAAGGTAGTGATAATGAAATAGCTTCAACCATTTCAGTTAGCAAAACCCCGCTCATTGAGTGGGGTTTTGCTGTATAGAGCAATGCTGATAAAAGGTCCTTTTCGTCCCAAGAATGTATTCGTTTCGGGTGAATTTAGTTCTGTTAACAAAGTTGATTGTGTGGGAACTGGTATATAATCGCTATGAGGGGAGGTGCCAGGACGCAGCCGGTGGAATGGCTTCCCTGATATCAAGTATTCTGTGCCAACCTCTGTTGCTGTAATAAATGGTGTGATATACGCAGGTGGCAGGTTTGGTGGCTCCGGTGCTGATCAGTATGGCGGTGTCGCAAAGTTAGAAAATGGTAAATGTTCTAAGCTCACTACATGGTAAAATAACCAAAACAGCTTTTCGCTAACCGAAAACCTGTTTTCACTAACTGTACACCATAGGTGCATGTTATCGGAACTAATATTACACTATCAAAAAAACGAACAATATGAAAAAGCCAATTTACACAATAATGGTTATAGCACTTACAGTGCTAAACTTCAGCGCAAATGCTCAGATCATTTCAACCTATGCGGGAGATGCGCCCTCGGCCGGCACCTATTCAGGTGATGGAGGTGCTGCAACGTCAGCAGGGCTACGCCAACCTGCAGGTACTGCCATTGATGCGGCAGGCAACCTATATATAGCTGACAGGGATAACCATGTCATCCGAAAGGTTAACACTGCAGGCATTATATCTACCATTGCCGGCAATAATACATCAGGCGCATCCGGTGACGGAGGCGCGGCTACATCAGCACAACTTAGCCAACCCGTTGGCCTAAACTTTGACGCATCCGGCAACATGTATATTGCTGATTACGGAAATCACAGGATCAGGATGATCAACGCTACCGGAATTATAAGTACTGTTGCAGGTACTGTGTCCGGCTATTCGGGCGATGGCGGTGCTGCCACATCAGCAAGGCTTAGTTACCCGACAGACGTAGCATTTGATGCTGCCGGAAATATGTACATCAGCGACTATAACTATGGCCTGATCCGAAAGGTAACTTCTGCCGGGATCATCAGCACATTTGCCGGTGGCGGATCGAGTTATGCAGATGGTATCCCTGCAACTGACGCCTCATTTTATGCAACTAACGGAGTGCGGGTGGATCAGGCAGGAAATGTTTACGTAACAGATATGTATAACAACCGTATATGCAAGATAACTACAGCAGGTCTTTGTTACACCATAGCTGGTGACGGCACGTCGGGCTACACGGGAGATGGCGGAGCCGCTACCGCAGCAAGGGTGAATTATCCTGCATTTATAGAAGTAGATAAAGCAGGAAATATATTTTTCAGTGATCACAGCAATAACGTGATCCGTAAAATAGATGCCGCGGGTATCATTACAACAATTGCAGGAACCGGCACGAGTGGCAATACCGGTGATGGCGGATCGGCAACTGCCGCAACATTATCTATTCCTGCCGGCCTATGCTTCAGTTCTTCCGGTGATCTGTATTTCAGTTCACAGGGGTACGGGGTAATTAAAAAAATAACTGCAGTGCCAATAACACTTACCGGAACTACCGCTATATGCAATGGCAATACCACAACCCTGACCAGCGCAGTGGCAGGTGGGGAATGGTCCAGCAGCAACACCGCTGTTGCAACTGTTAGTACAGGTGGGTTAGTTACATCAGTATCTGCCGGTTCTGTCACAATTTCTTATAGCATGAGCCTTGGTTTCGGATCATCAGCTATTACCGTTAATGCACTTCCTGTGCCGGTTATAGCTGCGGCAGGTACTGCCCTTAGCACTACAGGCACGTTCACTACCTATCAGTGGCTGTTGGGTGCAGCACCTATTGCAGGCGCTACAGACGCAACCTATACGGCAACCGCAGACGGCAGCTATGCCGTATCTGTGACCGATGCTAACGGGTGCAGCGGAACTTCGGCAGCCCAGGCTGTATTCGGTGTAGGTATTAACGACATTGCCGCTGAACGAATAAATATCTATCCAAACCCGGTTGAAGGCGGCAGGTTAACAATACAATTGCCTTCACAAACAAATCAGTCGTTCCATATTGTTATGACCGATATGCTGGGTAAAAAAATAAAAGAGATAGATGCATCATCGAATAACCTCGTCACATTAGATCTGAATGTTCCTGGTGGAGTCTATTTCTTAACCGCCATTTCCGAAACAAGCAAACTCCAGGCAAAAGTGGTTGTTCGTTAGTGATAATGAAATAGCTTCAAAATGTTTCAGATAGCAAAACCCCGCTCATGGAGCGGGGTTTTGCTATCTATAGT
The DNA here is from genome assembly GCA_964478855.1 of uncultured Flavipsychrobacter sp. Classification (GTDB taxonomy): domain Bacteria; phylum Bacteroidota; class Bacteroidia; order Chitinophagales; family Chitinophagaceae; genus Nemorincola. Next base: position 17,364 of record CAYZKL010000060.1, on the reverse strand, counting down.
AATACAGTTAAAAGGCCTTTTTTTGTCACAATTCTATTTACCCGTATATTAGTACTATGAAAATGCAATATCTGGCATGTTTGTTCCTGCTTTCTTTATGCTGCTGCAAAAAGAAGGATACCAATACTACGCCTGTGCCCGTTACTCCGTTAACCTTCACTACTACCTACGACTCTGTCATTGATTGTTATGCAAACAGCACATACAGCCTTGTTTTCGGGGTCAATGTACTTACGGGTAATATTGTTAAAGACCGCATAACGTTTGCTGTATCTGGCTTACCTTCTAATATTACAGCCGTTCCTCAGTCTCAAACGGTAGGCCCTGTTCAGGGTGGTGCATTTACATTCACTATCGGCAATGTGCCTGTTGGTGATATTGCTGCACGGTTAACTATCAGCACAGTGGACAGTACGCAGGAGCGTATGCTGATATTCAGGGTAGCACCGCCTCCGGATTTTGCTCCTAAGCTCATCGGTAATTATCCCGGTAGTTTCGATTATTGCCAGCCTGATACGCTTATAGCTTATACGTCAGATATTACCTCTGTAATGGGTACGCCTTACCAGATAAAGATCAGTAACATTAAAAACCTGGGTAGCAGTTTTGTGGTAACCGCCACGGTAGGCAATGGTATTGTTACCATTCCGTTACAGACAGTCAGCGGCCGAAAGATATGGGGATCAGGTACTTTCTTTCACGATAGCCGCCCGATCTATAGTACACTATACCAGTTATCTATCAGGGATACTATTGTAGTGGGTACAGATACTACCCGTTGCAACATTAATATCCGCCACTAACCAGCGACCTCTACCGGTGTGAACTCAAATTTGTTTCCGTCAAACAAGCCTTTGTCGCTCAGTTTCAGCGAGGGTATGACCAGCAACGCCATAAACGATAGGGTCATGAATGGTGCGTGTAGAGTAGTACCAAGCTCTTTGGCGGCTTTATCTAATGTCGTATATGCTACCGCTGTTTCATGGCCTCCCTTTGCGGAGATAAGCCCTGCCACAGGTAGTGCCATGCTGATTGCCTTTGTTCCGGTGGCGGCTACAGATATACCGCCTTTACATTCTATCAGTGCATTTACTGCGGCGCATATACTATCATCATCCACACCTACGGCTACTATATTGTGGCAGTCATGCGCTACGGTTGATGCCAGCGCACCGCTCTTCAGCCCGAAGTTTTTAATGAACCCAACTGCTATGGCTGCATCAGGGTCATAGCGGTTCACTACCGCTATCTTCAGTATATCCTTTTCGGTATCGCTGACTATATAACCATCCTTCGTCTTGCCGGGCAGCTCCAGGCAGTTTGTCACCAGCTGGCCTTCTATGGCTTCAATCACCCGTATAATTGGTGAAGCAGCTATTGCCTTAACCCTGAATTGATCTGCCGTCTTTTCACCTGTATTGAAATTATTTATCGGCGTTATAGACACATCCGGCAATAATGATCTTCCATCTTTCGCTGCAAGCTGTCCATTGATATAGGTTTGCAGCACATTCATTTGGTGGGGGTTGTCGATCACTATAAAGTCCGCAGGGTCATTTTTCCTGAGCATTCCCACCGGCAATCCGTAATGCACAACCGGGTTGATACAGGCGGCTCTTAATATATCGTACAGGTCATAGCCCTTTTGTAGTGATCGCTTTACCAACTGGTTGATGTGGTGCAGTACCAGCTCATCGGGGTGTTTATCGTCGCTGCAAAACATTACACGCTCAGGGTGCAGCCGCAGCAGTTCACAGAGTGCTTCATAATTTTTTGCGGCACTGCCTTCACGTATCAGTATCTGCATGCCCGCTTTTACTTTGTCCAAAGCCTCATCAAGTGTAAAGCACTCATGGTCTGTAGTGATGCCTGTGGCAGCATATGCTTCAGCGGTTGCGCCACGTAGTCCCGGAGCATGACCGTCCACCGGCTTGCCTGCTTTTTTCGCCGCTGCTATTTTAGCCATCACTTCAGTGTCATTATGCAGCACTCCGGGATAGTTCATCATTTCAGACAGGTACCATATATCCGGGTTGTTCAGTAGTTCTGCTACTGCCTTCGCATCCAGGGTTGCTCCCGCAGTTTCAAATCCTGTTGCAGGCACACACGATGGAGCGCCGAAGAAAAATTTAAATGGTGACAATTTGCTGTTGTCTATCATGTACTGCACGCCGGCCATGCCCATCACATTGGCTATCTCATGCGGATCTGATACTGTGGCTACGGTACCATGCACTACCGCCATTTGTGCAAAAGCTGTCGGTACCAGCATCGAGCTTTCTATGTGTATGTGTGCGTCTATAAAGCCCGGCAATATATATTGCTCATCGGCAGTCGCTGTTTCTGTAATGGATGTGATAATACCATTCGTAACTACTATTGTTGCAGGGTAGGTCCTCCGTTCATGCAGGTCTATTAAATTCCCCGATATAGTAAATAAATTCATTGGCCTTATGATTTACTGTATGAATTTGTCATCCCTTGCCATTTCCACTTTTATGTTGATCAGGTTGGCCATTAGTGCGGCCCTGTTCTTGGCAAGGTCAGCTATTGGGCCTTCATAAAGGCTGTCTGTCGTTGCCTCCCATAGCTCCAGCCACCTCGTAAAATGTTCTTTGTTCAGTGGAATCCGTTTATCAAGGTCTATATGTTTTTTTATAGGGTTGCCCTCATATCCGGGCTTGCTGAACAGTACCGACTCCCAGAACCGGTACATCACCGGCATGTGGTGCGACCAATCATCGCCAATAATGTCATTGAATATATAGCCGATAGTGGCATCCTTCTTCACGATATCATAAAATGAATTGATCAGCAATTCCACATCTTCCCTGCCTGTTATATCTTTTTTCATACACCCTTATTAGGGTAAAGTTACCGCCTTATCAAGATACTTCCGTAATTTTGCAGTAATGAATGTGTCGGAAGAAAATGCGCTGCGCCTGTCCCAATTGCCTCCCGGTACCAGGGCAATTATCAAAAGCCATGATGAAAGTGATTTTCAGCTTACTTTAATGGAGATGGGCTGCATTCCCGGCGAGCCTGTATGGGTAGAAATGATCGCACCTATGGGTGATCCTATGGCAATACAGATAGCAGGGTATTACCTCAGCATCCGCAAGCAGGATGCTGATAAGATATGGGTTACCCTACAATAGTTAGCTTTTGTCTATCGACAATGTACCCGCACCCAGGAAGATAAATCCAAAGAATACAAAACAGAGTTCTATGGCGTGAGATGCATCCATTACTCCGCTGCCGTCTGCCATATGAGTTACAGCCGCTACAATGAAATTAATAAGGAGCAATATACTCACCAGCCTGAACCATAATCCCAGTACACAGAACAGGCCGCCTATCGTTTCGGTGATTGCGCACATAAAACCCCAGAATACAGGTATGGCATGAATATGCAGGTGCCCCATGTTGTGCCCAAGGCTTTCCCATTTTGCGACTCCACCCGTTAGCTTGGGCAGGCCATGCAGAAACATCATTACACCTATACCCGCACGCATTACCAGCAGCCCGAAGTTTTTATAATTGCCTAATTGTGAGAATAATGCCATAACGTTCTTTGAAAGAATAAAGGTAATACTGTTATGCGAAAACCGGAATATCGTTTAGCGGATCAGTTTGGTGTTTTTATCAGATCTTCCACATCCTCATCTCCTTCCAGGTTGCCCATCTGCTCCATGATCTGTGGGTAGCGCCACTTCACCCTGTGGCTCATTGGTACAACGGTAAATTTCTTAGGGTTCGGCAGGCAAGCTATGATCATTGCTGCCTCTGCCCGGCTCAGGTTCTTTGCATGTTTATGAAAGTACTTTTGCGATGCTGCCTCTATCCCGAATACGCCCGGCCCCATCTCTATCACGTTCAGGTACACTTCCAGTATGCGTTGTTTGCCCCACGTCCACTCGATCAGTTGGGTAAAGCAGAACTCAGGTGCTTTTCTTACATACCGTCCCCATCCTGTTCCCTGCCACAGAAAAACATTCTTTGCCGTTTGCTGGCTTATAGTACTTGCCCCACCGCCACGCACTCTTTTCTTCTTTTTCGGGCCGTTCAGGCTTTTGTCTATCGATTTCCAGTCAAACCCGCCATGCTCCGGGAACAATTGATCCTCACTAGCCATTGCTGCCAGTTTTACATTTCTTGATATTTCGTTCCAGCTCACATAGTCGCGCTTCAGGCCGTAGCCGTCGGTTATGCCGCTTAGTTGTGTTATCGTTATCGGGGGCATCAACCACTTGCATACCACCACATACAACAGTGATGACACAATGAGGATTAAGATGGTGCGAAAAAAATATTTAAAGAATTTCCTGCCGCCTGCCTGGTTTTTCTTAGCCATTTACGGCATAAAAATAGAAAACATTCTTACAATTATAATTCCCTCATTTTATTATACTTCAGAAAGAAAGATTTATTTTCGGAGCCACAATAGACTTTTATGAGCACACACTTAGGTATTGGTTCCCGTGTCGATCACCAGCATTTTGGCAGGGGTGTGATAGTGGATACCGCTTCTGAATTTTATATAATATGGTTCAAGTCCCAGCAGGGCACCAAAAGCATCAGTAAAGATTATGCCGAGCTGAAGACTGTAGAGGCTGTGGAGTCAGCTCCGGGCAGCGATACTATTACCATAGCAGATATAGAGCAGGCGTTAAGCAATATACTGGATCAGCGCCTGCACGAGATGCAGATGGTGCCTATCGGCCCCCGCTGGAAGAACGGCAATATGATCCTGAAACCGGGAGACGTTACTTTGCAATCAAAGGAGGTGCCTATTGATACCTTCTTTCACAAGATAGTGATGGTGCGTGACAGGCTCCGTGTTATGGAGCAGAAGATCAATGCCCATAAGGTAATGACCGATGATGAAAAGGTGGACCTGCAGCAATACATTACTGCTATATATGGCTCGCTTACTACATTCAATGTATTGTTCAAAGAACAGCACCACCAGTTCAAGGGCAGCAGTAAAGACTAATTTTTTGCACCGGGTAGGGTAGTTATACCATTACCTCTGTTATCACATTTCTGTTACTTTTATGCTATGAAATTACGCTTACTCGTCATACTGACATTATTTTCAGGTTATACTGCTACTGCCCAGGATTCATTCATGTTCCGCAAAATTGCCGATGAGATACTGCTTCACGGCACTTGCTACGACAACCTGCGTGTACTGTGCAAGAGTGTGGGTAATCGTATCAGTGGTTCTCCGGCTGCTGCCAAGGCCGTATTGTGGGGCGAACAGGCCATGAAAGATGCCGGTGCCGATAAGGTGTGGCTGCAACCTGCTGATGTGCCTTACTGGTACAGGGGTAAGGAAAGCCTGATGCTGAAGTTCGACAATGCCTACCTGAAGGTAGATGCCACATCACTGGGTAATAGCGAGGGTACCGGTGGCAAAACGCTGGATGCACCCGTGATCATGGTGCATGATTATGATGAATTTGATGCCTTGCCTGAAAGTGCGGTAAAGGGAAAAATAGTATTCTTCAATTATCGTTTCCGCCAGGATTTCATTTTTACTTTCTATGGTTATGGCGATGCGGTCAAGTATCGTGGTGGTAGCCCTAATGTTGCTGTTAAAAAAGGTGCTGTTGCTGTTATCATTCGTTCTATGTCCACCGGTGCCGATGATTTTCCGCATACCGGTGCTATGCACTACAAAGATTCTATAAAGAAGATCCCCGCTATGGCTATCGGTAATATCACAGCCGACAAACTGGAGAAAGCCTGCAAGAAGGGGCAGGTTATGGCAAAAATGACTTCTGAATGTCATATGAAACCAAATCTTGTTCATTCATTCAACGTTATCGGGGAGCTAATAGGAACTGAACATCCGGAGCAGATAATCACCGTAGGTGGCCACCTCGATTCATGGGATGTAGGTGAAGGTGCTCATGATGATGGTGCGGGCTGTGTGCAGTCCATAGAGGTGATTCGTGCGTTCAAAGCAATGGGCTACAAACCTAAGTACACCATACGAGCCGTACTGTTTATGAACGAAGAGAACGGACTGAAAGGCGGACTTGCTTATGGCGACTCCGCAAAAAGCAAGGGCGAGCATCACTTACTGGCTATAGAGACTGATGCAGGTGGTTTTTCACCTCGTGGTATTGGTTTGTCTATGCCTGCTTCAAAAAAGGCACGCATCCTTGCTTACAAGGACCTGTTCCTTCCCTATGGTGTCTATGATTTTTCTATAGAAGAAGGCGGAGCAGATATATCTCCACTCGAAAAGATGAAAGTGCCGCTTGCCGGACTCATCCCTGATTCTCAGCGTTACTTCGATGTGCATCATACCAATAATGATGTCTTCGAAACCGTCAACCACAGGGAATTAAAATTGGGTGCGGTTGCCTTGGCGCAATTGATCTTCCTTGTCAATCAGCATGGGCTTAATTAGTTAGCAGTTCACAAAGATTCCCTCAACCCGGAAGAGGTGAAGTGATTATAGCCTGATAACGGGAAAAGAGAAAAACCCCGAAGGGGTGGCATAGCTATATAGCTTAATGTACTCTCTTGCCACCCGTATAAGTGCTGATCACCTTAGCCGCAAGTAATTCGCTTTCGCTCACCTGCATTATATCCTTGTCCATTATCACAAAATCAGCTTTCTTTCCCGCTTCTATACTACCCACTTCATGCTCCAGGAAATCCGCTTTGGCTGCCCATATGGTCATGCCTCTTAATGCCTGCTCCCTGCTCAGCGCATTCTCTTTCTGAAAACCATCTGCCGGGTATCCTTTTGCATCCTTGCGCACCACTGCGGCATAAAATGTTTTTACCGGCGATATATCTTCCACCGGGAAGTCTGTACCCAGCGGCAGCCATCCATTCTGCTCCAGCAGTTGCCTGTACGCATAGCCGCCCTTTAGCCTTTCAGTGCCTATCCTGTCCTTAGCCCAGTACATATCGCTTGTTGCATGTGTCGGCTGCACAGACGGGATTACTGATGCCTGCCCAAAAAGGTCAAAGTCTGCGGTATTCACCACCTGCGCATGTTCTATGCGCCAGCGTTTATCATTCTTTCCTTTCAGGTATTTGTTATAGATGCGTAGTATCACCCTGTTGCCGCTATCGCCTATTGCGTGTGTGCACAACTGGAAATCCGTTCCCGATACCATTGCCGCCAGCGAGTCGAAATGACTTTCCCTGCTCAGTAAGAAGCCGCTCCATCCCGGTTTGTCATCATAGTGGTGCAGCATACATGCGCCCCTGCTGCCCAATGCACCGTCGGCATAGGCTTTTATGCCTTTCACAAATAATCTGTCTGTTTTATACGGGCCTTTTGCCAGGTATCTGTTGTAGTTGGCTGTGTCATCACTCAGCATCACATACAGGCGCATCTGCAGTTTATTTTCCTGCTGCAGTGTATCTATTACTGCCACCTCATTATACATTAGTCCACAGTCTGTAATGGTGGTCAGGCCTTGTGCAAAACAGTTGGCCTGTGCTGCCGTCAGCCATTTCTCGTATTCTGCTTTTGTTGGTGCAGGTATTATCCGGGTCACCAGGTCCACGGCATTGTCTATAAGTATCCCGGTCAGCTTACCGTTTTTAGTTTCTATAGTTCCTCCGACTATTTGTTGCCCCGGTTTTATGCCTGCAAGTTCCAGTGCTTTCGCATTGGCTATGCCTGCGTGGCCATCTACTCTTTGCAGCAGCACCGGCTTATCCTGGAATAACTCGTTTAGTAATGTATTGTCGGGGTAGTTGTGGCCTGCCCATATATTCTGGTCCCATCCTCTGCCTCTTATCCATAATTCCTGTGCATGTGTTCGGGCAAATTCTTTTGTTCTGGCTACTGCTTCTTCCCATGTTTTGCTGTCATACAGGTTTACGGCAAATAATCCCCTGCCATATCCCAGGAAGTGGGCGTGAGCATCTATGAAGCCAGGATATACTGCTTTGCCTTGTGCATCTGTTATGCTGTCGGCGCTATAAGTGTTCAGCATATCTTCACTTTTACCTACGGCTATTATCTTGCCGTCTTTTACGACAAAGGCCTCTGCTATGGTTGATACGCTATCTACTGTGTACACCCTGCCATGATGCACTATCAGGTCGGCTTGTTGCTTCTGTCGGCACGATACAAGCAGCAGGCAGGCCATACCGGCGGCTATGTTTATTGCACTAAGCTTCTTCATCAAAGTATATTTTATAGAAGTGTTTACCTGTGCGCTCATCATAGCCTTTTTCTATCAGGCTCTTATCGCCATGTATATACACATGAAAGTTCTTGTCCAGTTTTAGTACACTTTTAAACACTCTTGCCTGCTTCTTTACCGCCTGTGCCGATATGTCAAACCTGTCCGGTAGTTCCACATCGTTCATCTCTGCATAGTTATTCTCAAATTTCCTGAAGGCTTTGATCATACCGCTGTCTTCAAATACTTCTTTCTCAAAACTCTTCTTGTCAAACGATTCATTTGCCCTGAAGTATTCTACCGATTTATTCAGCAGGTCTATTTGGTCGGTCTTTTCTATCTCGTATTCCTGTGGTAGTTGCTTGGCTATGAACTGTTTTGCCACACTCAGAAACTGGTTGGTCTGGTAATATTCATTGGCTTGTGGTGCCACATTCAGGAACGTTTCTTTCCAGAACACTGCCTCCTCCCCCTTGTTGGTGCTGTCATAGATCAGTACATCAAATCCGTTCTCTGCATTTGTAGGGAAGACCAGGCAGGCCTTGTCAAATTTTGTTACCTCCACACCCTCCCGCATCACCAGCGAAAATTCATTCTCTTCTACCGACAGGTCAAGGAAGTTGCTTTTGGTCTCTGTTTTATAGATACCCATTGCATCTACAAATGCACCATCTACCAGGCAGTTTTCGTAGTAGCATATGTACAGATCACCGTCTTTTATTTTTGGGTGCATTGTGCTTTCATACAGGTGCTTGGCTATGTTCACAGAGTTCTTCTGAAAGGTTGCACCTTCAGCCAGTGTCTCCAGGCAGTAGTTATATACCTCGTTATAATCCAGCGACGATAAATGGTGGAATGAATATTTGTCTGATTCCAGGTTGAATTTTCCTAAGAAAGAATCCTTGAGTATCCGGCGGTCTTTTTCATCCAGCTTCAATTGCTTTTTAGAACTGATAAAGTCCTGGCCATTACCCTTATTGCCTATAAAATGAACAGAAACCTTCTGTAAAACTGCTTCGCTTAAATTCATTTGCATAAAGCAAAGTTAATCAAGCAACCAAAGCAGCCTACAACATCGGATAAAAAATGGAATATTTCTGTGTGCGCAGCTTAGTAGCTGTTATTCTTGTACGCATTGTTAGACCGGCGGTAGTCGCCACGCTTCCATGCTTCAAAGAATTGTCCCCATGCTATAGGGCTGAGTATGTTCATTGGCGGGCGCTGTCCGTAGTACACGGCATCCCTTGCCTGCTGCTGCAGCAGTTTCGATTGCGATTCATGTCCATCCCTTGGTAGGGTATAGGCAAGAATTTTCAGCACATAGGCATCAGTATTCCTGCGGGCCATTTCGTACTGGTCGTCGGGTACCTGCCAGTTCTGAAATGCGTAGTTGAATCCTTCCTTTGATGGTAATGGTTTTACGATGGTTTCAGGCAGGTAAAAGGTGTCCTGTACCATTAGTTGTATCAGTGCAAAGTGCTGTCCCTTCATGTCTATTGGCACCACATACTCTTTCGGCCTGAAGCCTATGCAACTGAATTGGAGGGTATCACCTTTGTAGCATACTATAGAGAATACACCGGTATATTTAGACTCCACACCCCGGTTCTGGTTCTTTACCTGTATCGTTACGTCTGCTACAGCTCTCAGGCTGTCTGCAGTCATCGTTACACCGTTTATTTCAACGATGTTGTCAAATACGCCCTGGCTCCTTGCTGTGCCAACTACCATCAGGCATATAAGTAATAAACAATATGGTAAAAACCTCATCCGCATATCATGTAAAGTTACAAGCTTATCTAAATTATCATAACTGTAGGCACATCGAAAAAATCAATCGGGATGCCGCTCCTGTTGTAACAAATGTAACCGTGATTAGCGTACATTT
>CAYZKL010000060.1:2314-7200 GCA_964478855.1 uncultured Flavipsychrobacter sp. | reverse complement strand
GTTGAATATGGTTCGGGATATCGAGATAGATGGTAAAAATGTTTCTTTTACTGTTGTACTCACTACTCCTGCATGTCCGCTCAAGGAGATGATCGAGAAGGCTTGTATCAATGCTGTCCGTTTACTTGTCGATAAAGAAGCTGTCGTTAAGGTTCACCTTACGGCTAATGTCAATACTAACCGTAAAGACAATAAGTCTATTCTACCCGGGGTTAAGAATATTATTATGGTAGCCTCCGGCAAGGGTGGCGTAGGCAAGTCGACTGTTGCGGTCAATCTCGCTATAGGGCTGGCACAGGAAGGCGCAAAAGTTGGTCTTTTGGATGCTGACATTTACGGCCCTTCTATCCCTATTATGCTTGGCCTTCGTGATGAGCGTCCCAAAATGACCGAGATCAATGGTAAAGGGATGATCATACCTATGGAGCGTTATGGCATCAAGGCTATGTCTATCGGGTTATTGATAGATGAAAAACAGGCTGTTATCTGGCGTGGGCCTATGGCCAGTTCTGCCTTAAAACAGTTTATTTCAGATGTTCATTGGGAAGACCTCGATTACCTGGTCATTGACCTTCCGCCGGGCACGGGTGATATACACCTTACGCTGGTGCAGACAGTGCCTGTTACCGGTGTTGTCATCGTTTCTACCCCTCAGGCGGTGGCTGCTGCCGATGCCCGCAAGGCCATTATGATGTTCCGCCAGGCGCAAATCAATGTCCCGATACTCGGAATTGTTGAAAATATGGCTTATTTTACGCCGCAGGAGCTCCCCGATAATAAGTATTATATTTTCGGAAAGGGTGGTGCACGGAAGATGGCAGACCAGTTTGAACTGCCTTTTCTCGGAGAGATACCTATAGTACAGGGTATCCGTGAAGGTGGCGATAAAGGCATTCCTGCAGTAGTTGATGATGAACCGGTGGCAAAGGAAGCTTTTGTTACACTTGCTAAAAAAATAGCGCAGAATATCGCTATGCGTAATGCAAGCATTGAGCCCACAAAGGTGGTGGAGATGATGAATTAGGACTTTATAACTAAAATATAATCTATGAAATGTCTTTTGTCTTCTGTATTAATGTTGATCTTGTTGCAGCCCGCAATGGCGCAGAGAAAATATATTAAGGTCAGCAAAGACCCTATGTATATTACCATGATCAAGGTACAGGGCGGTAGTTTTGATCTTGGCAGCGACGATGAAGCTGCTGACAGAAAACCTGCACATACCGTTAAACTGAAGGACTTTTACATGAGTGCTTACGAGGTCACTCAACAGCAGTGGATCGAGATAATGGGTACAGACCCTGCTACTTATAAGTGCAACGAATGCCCGGTGAATAATGTTACCTGGAACGATGCACAGTCATTTATTGCTAAGCTCAATGCTAAGACAGGCAAGAGTTACCGCCTGCCTACAGAGGCTGAATGGGAATATGCTGCCCGTGGTGGCGTTTACGAAAGGTTGCTGAAACGTACTGAACCTACTTATCGTGGTGGCGTTAATGTGCTGGTTACCGATGGTGAACACCGCAGGGTTCCTGAAAAAGAAATGACCGGTAAAAAATACAGCGGTAAAAAGCTGCCACAGGACGTAGCATGGTATGAGCGTAACAGCGAAGATCATGTTCATCCTATTGGCCGCAAAAAACCAAACGAACTGGGTATCTATGATATGAGCGGCAACGTAGAAGAGTGGTGCTCAGACTTTTATGCTACAGACTACGGTGGCAAAAACACTGTAGAGAACCCTACAGGTCCTGCAGGTGGTAATTCACATGTTGTTCGTGGCGGTGGCTGGGGTAGTGTAGCTGCTGAGATCGTTGTTACCCGCCGTGCTGCTTATGTACCAGGTGCCAAATCCAGCGCCCTCGGCTTCAGGTTGGTTTCCGACAATCCATAATTTCATTTAGGTTCAATAAATCATACAATGAGCAGGCTATTCGATAGCCTGCTCATTGCTTTTATACGAGTATATGGGCTTAAACGGTATATTATAAATTTATTTTAAAATATGATATTGATTTCCTAATACAAATTTTAGGCATTTCTTGACGTTTGACTTATTATTTTTGGGTTGGCTAAGGTATTACAGTATTAAAATTCCCTGGATGAGATCAAAAAATCTACTTTATTTATTTATTGCGCTTACCGGACTTGCAGCTTGCAGCAGCAGCAACAACAAGTTTACGGTCATTGGGGATATAACCGGTATGCCGCAGCAAACGGTCATACTGGAGCAGCTTAATGCTAATGATATCATTACAATAGTTGATTCTCAACGTTCTAAAGAGAATGGTCATTTCGAATTATCTTCTGTCGCACCGGAGCCGGGTCTTTATCGCTTACATTTCAGTACTAATAAATTCATTTTACTTTCGGTTGATAAGGGCAATATAAAAGTTTCAGGAAATTGGGAAACCATAGAAGGTTACGATGTAACAGGTTCTCCTTCTTCCATTAGTCTCAAAAATTTCCTCGTAGCTATCAGGGAGCATCTTCGTGACTTCAATACCATGAGCATTGTTATTGATACTTTGCAGGCTCATGGCAACGACAGTATGCTGATGATCGCTCAAAAGGACTTCCAGGATATGAGGGGTAAGTTTACGCAGTTCGTAGAGCATTATGCCGATACTGTAGGCTATCAGCCTAATGCGATTTTTGCATCCCGCATTCTTAATCCTGCTACCGAAGGCACTTACATAGCAGCATTTGCGCAAAGCCTCAATAAAAGATTCCCCGGCACCAAAATGGCCAAAGAATTTTCTGAATACTACGAAAGGGTTTTATCTAAACATAACCGCACTAAGGCTGTAGCCTCAGGGCCGGATGTTGGCGCTATGGCTCCCGAGATCGAACTTCCTTCGATAGATGGTAAGATGGTAACGCTATCGTCCTATAAAGGTAAGTACGTATTGATCGATTTCTGTGCTTCATGGTGTGGCCCTTGCCGTGCCGAAAACCCTAATGTAGTTGCAGCTTATCAAAAATTCAAAGACAAAAATTTTAAGGTTCTCGGTGTTTCCCTTGACAGTGATAAAGAGAAATGGGAAAAAGCAGTTAAGGAAGATGGCCTTGAATGGACGCAGATCAGCGATCTTAAAGGCTGGTCTTCAGAGGCCGCTGCAAAATATATGGTGCAATCCATACCTTCTAATTTCCTTATCGATCCAAACGGAAAGATCATAGCACGCAATCTTCGTGGCAGTGAGCTTGAAGAAAAATTACAACAGGTGCTTGATACCACATCAGCACCGGTAGCAGCCAAATAATTTTACTTAGACTTACTGATAATAACAACGCCCTCCATAAGAGGGCGTTGTTGTTTAGTGTAAGTATGTTTCTATGCGAATAATTTCAGATTGCTTTTTACTGCAGCAACAGTAGCATCAATATCTTCCATGCTTAATGCATTACTGATGAACCACGTCTCAAATGCAGATGGTGGCAGGTACACACCCGCTTCCAGCATAGCGTGAAAGAATTTGTTGAACAGCGCATTGTTGGCACTTGCCGCATCGGTGAAATTATTCACCGGCTTATCGCTGAAGTGTACACTGATCATTGATCCGTACCTGTTGATCACATACGGGGTATTGCCTTTGCTCAATACTTCGTCAAGCCCCTGGTGCAGGTAAGCGGTTTTTTCGTCTATGCTTTTATAGATGGATGGATCATCCTTTAGTGTTTTCAGCATGGTATATCCCGCGATCATGGCTATCGGGTTGCCGCTAAGCGTACCCGCCTGGTACACATTGCCCAGCGGTGCTATATGCTGCATGATCTCTTTCTTTCCGCCGAATGCACCTACAGGCATACCGCCGCCTATTACTTTTCCGTAGGTCACCAGGTCTGCATTGATTCCCAGTCTTTCCTGTGCTCCGCCTGCTGCCAGCCTGAAACCTGTCATCACCTCATCAAATATGAATACGATGCCTTCCTGGTCGCAGATTGTCCTAAGTCCTTTTATAAATTCATCGGTTGGTATGATACAACCCATATTTCCCGCTACCGGCTCTATGATTATGGCTGCTATCTCTCCTTTGTTATCGGCTACCAGCTGTTGCACAGCTGCCAGGTCGTTGTACGGTGCTGTCAGCGTATCCATTGATACTCCTGCTGTCACACCCGGCACGGTCTGTATATTAAATGTCGCTACGCCACTACCCGCCTTCACCAGGAAAGCATCCGCATGGCCGTGATAGCATCCTTCAAATTTTATGAACTTGTTTCTTCCGGTATAGCCCCTTGCAAGCCTTAGTGCGCTCATACAGGCTTCGGTGCCGCTGCTCACCATACGCACCATATCCACATTCGGCGCCATGCTGATAATCAGCTCCGCCATTTCTATTTCCAGTTCTGTCGGTGCTCCGAAGGATGTTGACTTCAATGCTTTCTCCTGTATCGCATTCACTACAGGCTCATAAGCATGACCAAGTATCATAGGCCCCCACGACTTGATGTAGTCTATATACCTGATGTTATATGCATCATACATATAAGCACCCTTCGCCCTCGTCATGAACAGTGGCGTTCCGCCCACACTCTTAAATGCCCGCACCGGCGAATTCACGCCACCCGGTATGCTCCGCTGTGCCCTTTCAAATAGTTCTTTGCTCTTAGTTATATTGTAACTCATAATTATCATTTTAAAAACTCGCTCAATCAGCTAATTAGCTGATCAACATCGCTGCCTGCTTTGCAAAATAAGTTGCTACCAGGTCTGCGCCAGCTCTTTTTATACTCGTCAGCGACTCCAGTACTGCTTTATTTTCATCCAGCCAGCCCATATTAGCTGCTGCTTTGATCATTGCATACTCACCGCTTACATGGTAAGCACTCACCGGTACATCTACACTATCCCTTACCTCTCTTATTATATCCAGGTA
>CAYZKL010000060.1:0-2304 GCA_964478855.1 uncultured Flavipsychrobacter sp. | reverse complement strand
CCACATCCATCAGTGTTTCTTTCAGTGCTTCCCTGCGGTTGGCATAGTCCATCTGGTAGGTCTTCTTGTCGCCAAATCCCGGCGCACTGTCCAGTGCATCACGGAATGGCCCGTAAAAGCATGAAGCATACTTTGCGCTGTAGCTCATGATGCCGGTTTTCTTCAGCCCGTTGTTTTCCAGTGCCTCACGTATGGCCAGTATCCTGCCGTCCATCATATCGCTTGGCGCTACAATGTCCGCTCCTGCCTGTGCATGGCTCACACTCATTTGTGCCAGCACATCTACGGTAGCATCATTTACTATTTCATTATTTTCCACTATACCGTCATGGCCGTATATCGAGAACGGATCAAGCGCCACATCGGTCATCACCACTATTTCAGGACAGGCATCCTTTATGGCCTTTATGCTGCGTTGCATCAGCCCGTCCGGGTTTAGTGCTTCTGTGCCTTTATTGTCCTTCAGTTCATCCTTACATTTTATAAACAGCAGCACGCTCTTTATACCCAGCTTCCACAGTTCTTTCACTTCTGCTACTGTATTATCGATGCTCATCCGGTAGTAGCCCTGCATAGATGATATTTCTTCCTTCACACCCTTTCCTTCTATAATGAACAGCGGAGCAATAAAATCTTCAGGCCTCAGTATGGTCTCAGCAACCATTGAGCGCATCGCAGGCGATTGCCTGAGTATCCTGTTCCTTCTTAGTAATTGCATAATATTAGTTTTATCAGACCCAGTTCTTTGGTTTGTAATACTGCATCATTTCTGCTTCAGTACTCCCTGCTTCCGGTTGGTAGTTATAGGCCCATCTCGCTCTTGGCGGCAGGCTCATCAGTATGCTCTCTGTTCTTCCGTTGGTTTTTAATCCAAACAAGGTTCCCCTGTCGTGTATCAGGTTGAACTCCACGTATCTTCCTCTTCTTATTTCCTGCCATTCTACCTCTCGTTCACTATAAGGAGTATCTTTTCTTTTTTCTGCTATTGGCAAATATCCGGCTAAAAATGCATTCCCGTTCGCCTGCTGAAAGGTAAATAGTCTTTCGGCATCCGCGTCATCTACAGGACGAAGGTAATCGTAGAATACCCCGCCTATACCCCGCATTTCATCGCCCCTGTGTTTATTCACAAAGTATTCGTCACAATGTTGTTTATACTTAGGGTATAGCTCTGCGCCAAACGGCTCCATGGTCTGCTTCAGCGTGCCATGAAAATGCCGGGCATCTTCTTCAAAAAGGTAGTACGGTGTCAGGTCCGATCCACCTCCAAACCATGAATCCAGTTTCTTTCCTGCCTTATCATACAACTCAAAATACCGCCAGTTTGCATGCACCGTTGGCACATACGGATTCAGTGGGTGTATCACCAACGATAGTCCACAGGCAAAAAAATCACTTTCCGGCACACCGAACGCCTGCTGCATTGTAGCAGGCAACTGTCCGTGTACAGTAGATATATTTACTCCGCCCTTCTCAAACACATTGCCACCGGTTATTACCCTCGTTCTGCCTCCGCCACCTTCAGGCCGCACCCATTTATCCTCAGCAAATTTTGCTTTCCCATCCACATGCTCCAGCCCCGCACAGATACTATCCTGCAGGCCTTCCACATATGCCACAAATTGCTCCCTGATACTCATCTTCTCAAACGGTTAGCTAATAAATTTACGTTTTACAAATTGGCAAATTATCTAATTGCCAAATTCTTTTACCGCTTCCACAAATGCCCTTGCATGGTCTACCGGTACATTAGGTAATATGCCATGTCCCAGGTTCGCTACATATTTGTTCACGCCGAATGCCGCTATCATTTCTTTTACTTCCTTCTTTATCTGCGGTATTGGTGCCAGCAGTTTCGATGGGTCAAAATTGCCTTGCAGAGTTATTCCGTTATTGGTCAGGCTCCTTGCAAGTTCCGGTGTTACGCTCCAGTCTATGCCCAGGCCTGCTGCACTTGTTTTGCTCAGGTCGCTCAGTGCATACCAGCTTCCCTTAGGGAACAGAATTACAGGTGCATCCTTGCTTACCGCATCGGCTATCTGCACCAGGTACGGCTGCGCAAATAATTTAAAATCAGCAGGGCTCAGCATACCACTCCAGCTGTCAAATACCTGCACTGTATCAGCTCCTGCCTTTATCTGTGCCTTCAGGTACTTTATTGTTACATCAGTTATCTTTTGCAACAGGGCATGTGCCAGTTCGGGCTGGGTGAAACAGAATTGTTTTGCCTTGTCAAACGTTTTGCTGCCCTTACCCTCTACCATGTAGCACAGCAAGGTCCATGGTGCACCTGCAAATCCTATC
>CAYZKL010000059.1:23165-23625 GCA_964478855.1 uncultured Flavipsychrobacter sp. | reverse complement strand
GAATAGTTCATACTACCGGATGCGGTGAATGTATTGGTACCCGGGTCAAACGTCTCTGTTGTGGCATAGCCGGGAGCCACGCCCAGGTCCATAGATCCGCCGATAATGAAATACTTACCGCTGGATAACTTTACACCATAGCTACCATCATGCGGGTAGTTCATCGTTACATCTGTAAATGTATTGGTGGAGGGGTTATAAATATCTGCATGAGCACACGAGATAAAGTCATAAGACCTGCCGCCAAATGCCACTACCCTGCCGTCACTCATCGTAGCCATAAATGGTACAATACGTGTGCTGTTCATCAAAGGACCGGGTGCAAACGTTGCACCGCTTTGCGCAACTCCGATCAAAGGAAAGCTCAGCAGTCCTGCCAAAAAAGATGTCTTCAAAAACCCTGTGTGTCTGTTCATAAAATGTGTTTTAGTTACTTATGCAAAGTTCCGAACACCTGCCT
>CAYZKL010000059.1:19685-23155 GCA_964478855.1 uncultured Flavipsychrobacter sp. | reverse complement strand
ACACATACTGTCCTGCGTTGGCAAAGCGCTTGATTGACGTCAATGTAACTACATGCATTATTGCCGGAACTATTTGCTGCTACAGGCTAAAAATGTGGATATCTTTTGGGGCTGAAAACCGCTACGGCTAAGGGCATTTATAAATAAACAGGCAAGATATCCACAAGCAGTGCCATACCATTTAGCAGCACAGTAATTTTGTAGTCATGAACGAGGTTGCATGGGTACAATATGACACCCGAACATACTATTACCAACATCACGAATACCTGATCAAAAAGAAAGTTGTAAACAACTATCATGTATATACGATATGGCAAAATGAAGAGATGAAATTCAATACTTACAATGAGTTTGAGTTTATGCGCATAGTTCGTTACATACAGCAAAATATACCGGTGCCATGGCGCCGCTAAAATTCACCCTATACCTCACCCTGACTTTTGACTTTATACTTTTTACTTTCTACTTATCTTTAAAAACCTAAAAAATAAAAAACTATGGCAACAGTAAACGTTTACCTTACATTCAATGGAAATTGTGAAGAAGCATTCAATTTCTACAAGTCAGTATTCGGGGGTGAGTTCCCTTATGTGGGCCGCTTCAAAGACATGCCACCTTCTGAAGGCAATACAGTGCCCGCAGAGCATGGCGACCGCATCATGCATATGTCTTTGCCTATCAGTAAAGAGACGGCAATACTGGGCAGCGATACCGGAGGTGAATGGGCGTCAAGTTTCAAACCCGGCAATAATTATTCCATCTCAATAAATGCTGAGAGCCGTGAAGAAGCAGACCGCATTTTCCATGGACTGACGGCAGGAGGACAAGTAACCATGCCATTGAACAATACTTTCTGGGGCGACTATTTTGGTATGCTTACAGATAAATTCGGCATCAACTGGATGATGAGTACCAGTGCAAAATAAGCAAGGAACAATATAGCTTAGGGCAGCGTTAATGCGTGAGGCTTAGGAATACCAAAGTTATCTTACTGTTAACCCGGCCATTATCTGCTACGCCCTTCTAACTATAGTATACCTTACTGGTTAAAACCAAAAATTATGGCTATTGTAATTGCAAAACACAAAGTAAGAGATTATGCAACCTGGCTGCCGGGCTACCTCGGCGACAAAGCGCGCAGAGAAGGCATGGGCATTACAGACATAGCAGTAGGCGAGGCTACTGAAGAGCCGGGTATGGCACATATGGTATGGGATGTAGCAGATCCGGCAGCCGTTGGCAGCCCGATCTCTTTATCTTATGGCAGAATCCCTATCTCTTTATATAAGTAGTCTCACCTTTTGGCTCGTAGAAACCTTTTCCGTCTTTATTGGTTTCAATATAGTGTACTATCTCCTTCTGCGATGCATCATAGTCTATACTATGCTCCATCAATGATGCCAGCACAAACTCCCCACTGTTCACCTTCCTCATTTCAAAAAGATAGAACCCTTCTTCAGACATGTCATCAGCTGGTGTATATACATTCATGAATACTTTTCCGGCCACACTGCTCAGTATCACCTCGCGGACCGTTTTGCGATCCACATTACCCACACTATCAATATCAAAGCTCTTCAGCCTTCCTTTTTGCGCGCCTTTCTCCAACAGGTAACCTGTGCGGTACTTACCTGTTGCCGAATATTCATACCACTTACCCGGCAGCCAATCGGGCATCCTGATAATACAAACATCATCAGCAGTAAGCTATAGACAGCTATACGTTTCATCGGTTAAATTTATAGAGGTGAATAAAGCATATGCTTTACGGCACTAAACTAAAAAATAGTTCTTGATTATTACTTATTCAGCATCATAATAATATGCAGCAA
Source organism: uncultured Flavipsychrobacter sp. (assembly GCA_964478855.1). Lineage (GTDB taxonomy): Bacteria > Bacteroidota > Bacteroidia > Chitinophagales > Chitinophagaceae > Nemorincola. The sequence goes on along the minus strand of CAYZKL010000059.1, from coordinate 21,320 downwards.
GACCCAGGGAAGAGTTGGTCTTGAGTGTAAGGAAAGCATCTGATACTTCAGCTATCTTGTAAGTAATAGTGAGGTGGCCGGTAAGATCGAGCCGCACAGAGTCGGGGTTTATTATACGCCAAACAAACGGCAGCGGAGACTCAGATTGATTGACAGAAATGAAAGTAGTCTCTGTACCAGTAGCATCACCCTTGAACTCCAGTTTATAAGTTATACCGGACTGTTGTGCGTGTATCTCCATGTTCTCTATCTGCCCATTGCCATTGTCGTCATTGGCGTAGCGCACCAGTTTCCATTTTCCCTGTATCCGGGTGAAGGGTGTTTCCGGAGCCTTCTTCTTTGCACACGATACCATACCTGCAAAGATGCATAGGAATAAAAGCTTGGAAATAAGGCCTGCTTTCGTGTTCATGGTACCACTAAAAATTGATCAGGCACAGAGGAACTGAGTCCTGTGTGCCTAACAAATTTAGTAATAAATGACGTAAAATGATGTTAATAGTCGCCGTAAGTAGTAGTTGACAGCAGGTTCAACGCCTCTTCAAGTTGTTTGTCGCTAGGTGCTATACCATGCCACTCATGGGTGCCTTCCATAAATTTCACACCCTTGCCCATCACCGTTTCCATAAGTATGCATACAGGCTTTCCCTTGCCGGTGGCAGCTTTAGCCTGCTCCATTACCTGCAGCAGTTCGTCCATATTGTTGCCATCCATCTCCAGCACATCCCATCCAAAGGAAAGGAACTTATCCTTCAGCGAACCCAGGTTCATAACAGCCACTGTAGGGCCGTCGATCTGTTGTCCGTTATAGTCTATGGTAGCAATCAGGTTATCTATTTTATGATGAGCGGCAAACATGATAGCCTCCCAGTTCTGGCCTTCCTGCAGTTCACCATCGCCATGCAATGAATAAACGATATGGTTATCATTATTCATCTTCTTCGCGAGAGCAGCACCCGCTGCTACGCTCATACCCTGTCCCAGAGATCCGCTGGCAATACGCACACCCGGCAGATGCTCATGTGTGGCAGGGTGTCCCTGTAACCTTGAGTTAATATGACGGAAAGTACCCAGCTCGCTCACAGGAAAATAACCCGAGCGTGCCAGCACGCTATAAAATACAGGAGAGATATGACCGTTGGATAAGAAGAAAAGGTCTTCACCCACACCATCCATATCGAAGCCCGGTTTGCGGTCCATGATGCGGAAGTATAGCGCTGTGAGGAAGTCGGTACAGCCAAGTGAGCCACCCGGGTGACCACTCTGTACTTTATGCACCATACGTACTATATCGCGGCGCACCTGTGTGGCCATTTCTTTCAGTTGATTATTATCCATTGTAACGGCGAAATTCTGCGCAAAAGTAGCGGATAAGCCGCATTTTTTACAACAAAAATCTAAACAAGGTGTTATTATGTAATTTGCATCCATCATATGGAGGTGACAAAGGCGCAGAAAAAGTATTTTACAGATCAGCTTACCGCATGGCACGCCGCGGAAAATACCCGCAGCCTGCCCTGGAAGAATGAGCAAGATCCATACAAAATATGGCTATCGGAAATCATATTACAACAAACCAGGGCGCTGCAGGGTTTGCCCTATTACCTGCGATTCACTGAGGCCTACCCCACTGTT
>CAYZKL010000059.1:11816-19675 GCA_964478855.1 uncultured Flavipsychrobacter sp. | reverse complement strand
TGTTGCCGACATGGCCGTAGCGAAAGACGAGGACGCCTTTCGGATATGGCAGGGACTTGGGTACTATAACCGGTGCAAGAATATGCTCGCTACTGCCCGTATCATAGCAGGAGAGCTGGGCGGTAAATTTCCGGATACATATGAAGAGTTATTGCATTTGAAAGGTATCGGGCCTTATACCGCGGCTGCAATTGCATCGTTTGCATATGGTCGTCCTAATGCGGTTGTTGATGGAAATGTCTATCGCGTACTTGCCCGGTTCTTCGGCATAGAGGTACCGTATGATACCACATCAGGCAAAAAAATATTTGCTGACCTGGCCCAGGAACTGCTGGACAAAAAGGAAAGTGCCCAATATAACCAGGCCATTATGGACCTTGGGGCTACAGTGTGTACACCCAGGAATCCCATGTGTGACCGCTGCCCGCTGCAACGAAAATGCACAGCCTATCACGATGACTTGGTGGATGTGCTGCCTGTAAAAAGCAAGAAACTCATAGTAAAGAAAAGGTATTTTAATTACCTGCTTCTGCAATGGAAAGATACCGTATGGATCCACAAACGGACCGAACGCGACATCTGGGAAAACCTACATGAACCCTACCTGATAGAAAACGAACAACTAATTGATATAGAAGAAATTACACGACACACCTCATTTAAGAAAGAAAACTTAAAATATACAGCGATCAAGCACTCCGGGGATCTGATCCAACGGCTTACACACCAGCTGATTCACACCCGCTTTTTTACCATCACCCTATCTCAAAAGCCTGACATTAAGGACATTACGGGGACATGGATGAATGGCGCAGCATTAAAAAATACAGCATTCCCTAAAACACTTGTTTCTTTTTTAGAAAATAATTTATACTTTTAGAATCCATTAGGTTATGATTTTTGTAATTTGAAAATTTGAATCGTTATGAGAGGCGTAAACAAAGTAGTACTGATAGGCAACCTGGGCAAAGAACCTGATCTGCAACACCTGGAAGGGAATATAGCCGTTGCCAAATTTCCACTGGCGACGACCGAGACATATAAAGATAAAAGTGGTAACCTGGTATCACAAACCGAATGGCATACAGTAGTACTATGGCGCGGACTGGCCGAACTGGCACAAAAGTACCTGCACAAAGGCAGCCTTGTTTATATAGAAGGCCGCATACGTACACGCTCCTGGGAAGATAAAGACAAGAACAAACGATTCAGCACCGAGATACTGGGAGACAACCTGGTAATGCTTGATAAACGTAAAGAGCATACCGACGGACCGGGAGGGGAAACAACAAGCCCTGATGCAAATGCATTTCCTGACCCAAATTTTGAAACAGGCGGCCTGGCCGGAAACATTACAAAAGACGACCTACCGTTTTAATGGCATATTTTTTATTTATTAACAAACAGGAGAAACTTTGTTGTTTCTATCCTGTTTTTTTTAATTTTGAATCCATCACCAAACAATAGTACACTTGGAAAGCACCGAAGGCGACACGAATCTTATTACACTATTATTACAAGCATCTCCGGGAGCCTACTCCCCGTCAAACACTACTATACTAATTATTGCCATTCTCATCCTGTTGCTGATGTCTGCTATTATAGCCGGCGCAGAAACAGCTTTTTTCTCGCTTGCGGCTAAGGACATCAACTACCTGAAGACAACAGAAAAACCGGGTGCAAGAACTGCCACAGGTTTATTGGACCACCCAAAAATGTTGCTTGCAACTATCCTTGTATCGAACAACTTTATAAACATAGCCATTGTTATTACTACCAATGTTTTGGTAAGTTCTTTGCTTTCGCCTGATATGAATAAGATTGCTTCCTTTCTTATACAGGTGGTCAGCGTTACTTTCTTACTTGTATTGTTCGGAGAGGTATTGCCAAAAGTATATGCTACTCAGAACAACCTGAGAATGGCATTATTCTCTGCACCGTTCATCAAGGCACTCTATTGGCTGTTCAGCCCTATCAGCCGTGTATTGGTCAATTCTACCAGTTTCATAGAAACAAAGCTGGGACCCAAGAGCAATAAAAACATCAGCAACGAGGACTTTGAACATGCAATAGAACTAACCGTTGGGCATACTGCCACACGCGAGGAAGTGAATATCTTTAAAGGCATCCTTAAATTCGGCAATATATCTGCCAAGCAGGTTATGCGCACACGTATGGACGTGAGCGGGCTGGACCATGAAATGAGCTTTACAGAAGTAAGGAATTTCTGCCTTGATGCAGGATACTCTCGTCTGCCGGTGTATAAAGATAGCCTGGACAAGATAGCAGGCGTAGTACATACCAAGGATTTTCTGCCGTATATTGACAATGATACATTCAACTGGCATGCACTGATCAGGCCGGCATATTTCGTTCACGAAAGCAAACTGATCGAAGACCTGCTAAAAGAGTTCCAGCAAAAGCGCATTCACTTTGCCATAGTGGTCGATGAATTTGGCGGTACGTCCGGTATCATTACGCTTGAGGATATAATGGAAGAGATCATCGGTGACATCAAGGATGAATTTGATGAGGATGACCTTCACTATAAAAAGATCGACGAATATAACTTCATCTTTGAAGGTAAAACACTGATCAATGATGTATGCAGGGTATTAGGTCTTCCCTCTGATACCTTTGAAGCTGTGCGTGGCGAAAGTGATTCATTAGCCGGATTGATACTGGAGATATCAGGTAAGTTCCCGGCGGTAAATGAAACAGTATCTTATGATCAGTACGAATTTACCGTGGTAGCACTTGATAAGATGCGTATTCAGCGGGTGAAGGTTACGATACACCCTCCTGTTGAAGAAGAAGAGGACTACCTACCCAGCTACTGTTTGCCTGCAGGTTCTCTCCCTTCATCACCAGTGACAAGGCATCAATGTTCACATTGTCGCCTATCTCACTGTCGTAGAGTATGATCGTTCGTGCGCCTATACTGCAACGCTTACCAATTTTAACCGGGCCTACCTTCATCACCCTATCCTCAAACAGGTGGGTCTGCGGGCCACAGTCCTCATTCAGTGCAGTATCATCCCCTATATTCACCATGTCATGTTCGGTCACGTCGGTGGTATTGAGCCAGACCCGCTTGCCCGTCTTTACACCCAGGAACCGCACCATTATGGATAACCAGGGAGTGCCCTTCATATAGTCGAGAAGGAATGGGACAGATAGCGCTTCGTAAGTGGAAGTTATAGCCTCACTGCGCCATACTTTAGATGTCCACATTGGTTTTTGCTCGGGCTTGTACTTACCTATAGTCAGCCATTTAAGTATCACGGTTACAACGAACGCAGGTAGTCCCATATAAAACAAATAATAGAATGGCAACTGCATGGCAATGATATACCAAGGCTTGTTGACAACGAGGTCGTGACCATAAGCAATGAACAGGATGCTGCAAATGAGTATCACAGTTTCCGGAATAAGTATACGGATAAACTCTACGATACTACGTGCCAGTACCACTCCGGGAGTCGGCTTAGCGGTAAGTTCCGTAGCGAAAGTACGGCTGGCCTGCCTGCGGGGCAATGCAATAGCCGGTGATCCGAACCAATCCTTCGCTTTATTTCCTGCCAACTGCTCTTTATCGGGAGGTGTAGATAATACACCAATAAGCATGCGACCTGGCAGATTGTACCCCTGGGGGATCAATGCGCTGTTGCCCACAAAACTATTGTTGCCAATCACCGTTCTGTCCAGTATCAACTGTTGACCCCGCACATCCGACTCGCCAAGTGTTACAGCATCGGCTACAAACGCATTTCTGCCGATCTCCAGCAACGGGTGCGTAACGCTGCTGGCAGTTGATATTTCGGTATTCTTACCCACCTTGGCACCAAGTGCCCTGAATAAAAGAGAGATGTACACAGTGGCGTAAATAGGATGCAACACTATCAGCGAAAGCGACATAAGCTGATCGGCAAACCACTTGCGCACATAAAACAAACTATAAATAGGATACTTACCGGGCTTTATACCCCACTGCAACAGACGTGTAAGCACAACGGTAACAAGTGTAAACAATATAATGTAACTCAATGCCAGCGATGGTGTTACGATCAGGTAACTGAAGTCATAATCCGGGGTAGAGTTATCCAGGTTGTAGATGATCATGACGATGGGCAAAAGCGGAAGCAGCACCACAAAAGGGAAGATGAGCAACATCAGGGTAAACAGCAATGAATAAGCATTGCGCTTACCGTTAGATACATGCAGAGGTTGTGGCAGATCTTCCGGCGCCCTCTTCTCTTTTAATACAGCAGGACTACCCTGCCATACTTCACCGGCTTTGATGGTCTTTCCCTCCTGCAGGTAACTCAGATCCTGTAGTTCTCCCCAGCCTTCTATTACAGTTCCACCTGCAATAACCGCACTGCTGCCGATATAGGCATGATCACCAAGATGTATGCGGCGCAGTTTAAGCATGCCATCCTCTACAAAAGCATTATTAAGGACTACCTGCGAACTGATACTTACATCACTACCGATAGTTACCAGGTCTTCGGCACCAATGGTCAATGCACTTAGCTGTGCATCTTTAGCAACCTTTACACCTAACCTGCGCAAATACCCGCCATATAATGGCGTACCATTAAGAAACTGAGCAGGCAATAAGCGCTGCATGGTCTTCACAAACCACCACCTAAAATAATAACTACCCCATAGCGGATAATCACCTTCTTTCATTTTACCGATCACTAGCCACTTTATTGCTACGCTGAATGCTGCGTATAATGGCGGAATGAAACAGAACATACACAGTGCTGTTGTAATTGCATACGGTATATTCTTTGTTTCCTCAGCTACATAGTAATAACCCAGGTATGGGAAAAATATCTGCACAGCAAACAGTCCGTAGATAAATAACAAAGCGAGTGTCTGCGCCAGCCAGCATAATAAAAACCTTTTTTGTGGAATTTCGTTAAAGACCTTTTTAGGTTTTGCATCAGGGGCCGGTTTTGACTCCCAGTGCTTAACCAGCGTGCTTAACGGCCGGTTCAGGTATATGTCTTTAAGCGAAGCCTGTGGTATATTGGCTTCCTTTCTTAGCTTGGATACAAATGCTGCGGCAAGTAAGGAGTGCCCACCAAGATCAGTGAAGAAATCGTGAGACAACTCAATTTCCCGGTTAGGGAAAAATTTCCGTAGTCCGGCTATTACCCGCTCTGCGAGCGGTGCGTCGAGGTCTATGATCTCATTAGTTACCGAAGCGATATTTTCCATCAGCATGGCCGGAACCGGCAAGGCCTTCCTATCTATTTTGCCGCTGGGCAACCTTGGCATTTCAGACAGCTGTACGATGACTGCAGGTATCATATAGGCAGGCAATACTTTTGCAAGTTCTTCCCTGATATGCTGCTGGCTCATTTTTACCGGGTCATCACATACTACATAACCCGCCAAATGGTCTTGCCCGTTAATGTCTTTTTTTACAGCAACTGCAGCTGCGGTTATATCCGGCAGGTTGCCTAACTGTACTTCTATCTCACCAAGCTCAATACGATAACCCCGCAATTTTACCTGGTCATCAAACCGCCCCTGGAAATCTATGCTGCCATCTGCGTTAATAACAGCGGCATCGCCGGTTCGGTATATAATATCGCCCGGAAGACCTGAGTGATGAGGGTTCTTAACGAATTTCTGTTCGGTAAGTTCAGGCAGGTTTATATAACCTTTGCATACACCCGCACCGGTAACCACCAGTTCTCCACGCTCACCTACCAGCAATATATTAAGCTTATCATCAACTACTGCCAGGTTATAATTGGGTAGTGGAGTACCTATAGTTATAGGGTCGCCCGGCTTCAATGCAATGATGGATGCCGTAACAGTAGTTTCAGTAGGTCCATAGCTATTATAAAAACGCCGCGCAGGAATAGACCACCGAGCCAGCACCTGGCTGGTACATGCCTCACCTCCCGCATTTACTATTCTTAATGATGATATATCGTCATCCATTACAGCGAGCAGGCTTGGTACGGCATGCAGTACCGTAATACGTTGCTGCCGGAGCACATCACCTAACTCATCAATAGACTTGGCGGTAGTGGCATCTGCTACCCACAAAGTGGCACCTGCAAGGTAACTGATCCAAGTTTCCTCGCACCACATATCAAACGATACTGAGAATCCCTGGTAAACACGGTCGCTGCTGTTTATCTCCAATACAGACTGCTCTGCACGAACAAAATGGCATATCTGCCTGTGTGCTATCGGTATCCCTTTGGGTTTACCTGTGCTGCCCGATGTATATAATACATACGCCCAGTTATCAGGCGTAGCACCGCGTGTTACATAAACCAGTTCATCAGCCTTTGGTGCAGCAATTACCTTAAAAACCGGGCATTCAACGCTAAGTTTATCCTGGCTGATGTAACCTTTTGCTCCTACTTCCAGCAAAACTGTCTCTACCCTTTCGGCAGGCATTTCGTGGTCGAGCGGAACATAGGATGCCCCTGCTTTAATAATACCCAGTATTGCAACATGTAATTCTATACCTCTGGGCCACCATATACCCACGGGGTCGCCCGGGCTGATGCCATTCTGGTATAAATGATCAGCCATTGCATCACTCCACCTGTCTAACTGCTCATAGGTTACCGACCTGTCTCCAAAAATAAGTGCAGTATTTGATGCATACTTCTTTGCAGATACACGGAATATATCTGCAAGTGTTTCATCATGCAACAGATCAGGACGGTAGGCACCCAGTACTATGGCGGGATTATTATTCAAAAGCGTCTGCAATGTTATTAGAGGCGAAAAGTACGAATTCTTATGCCTATAAAACCATAAATTTCTTATCCGAAATCAGGATACTCACTATAAGCATATCAATATGTCGCCAATAATTATGAAATTCATTTTTTGCTTTTACTTTTGAGTTTATAAATACTAACTATGACTCCTGAAAGGGAAGGGAAAATAAAACGTGTGCTGAACCACCGGCAAAGCGGGCTTGCAATTGTTATGGAAAACGTGCATGACCCTCATAATATTTCGGCGGTAATGCGTACCTGTGACGCTGTTGGGGTGCAGGATATATTCATCCTCACTACTACCATCCCTAAGCATAAAAGGTTCGGCAAGAACAGTTCGGCAAGTGCTATGGGGTGGCTGACCCTTCATGAATATACCGATACAGAAGAATGTATGCAGGCGGTAAAAGCCCGGTATGATAAGGTATATGCTACCCATCTGGGCGTAGAATCGTCCAGTTTGTACGATCTGGACCTTACGGAAAAGGTTGCACTTGTTTTCGGCAATGAACATGCCGGGGTGACTGAAGAGTGCCTCAAATATTGCGACGGTAACTTCATTATTCCACAGGTGGGTATGGTGCAGTCGCTTAATATATCTGTGGCCTGCGCCATCACACTATATGAAGCATTCAGGCAAAGGCAGAATGCCGGCTTATATGATGGCACACCCAAACTACCTGAACACCAGTGGAAGGAACTGGCAGAGAGCTGGGGATTGCATTAAAAAGAATATCCCGTACGAGTGGTACGGGATATTTTATTATATTTTTAATTATTAGTTATTAATTACCCAGGTAAGTCTTCAGTAACTGGCACCTGCTTGCTGTACGCAACTTGGTTATTGCTTTATCCTTGATCTGGCGGACACGCTCACGTGTAAGAGAGAACTTCTCACCTATATCTTCAAGGCTCATTGGATTAGGAACTCCTATACCAAAATACAGCTTGATCACATCGCGCTGACGATCTGTAAGCGTACTTAAAGAGCGTTCTATTTCGCAACGTAATGATTCGCCGTGATACAATTCTGCATCTGCAGAGTCTGAATTGGGATTTTCCAGTATGTCCAGCAATGTATTATCCTCGCTG
>CAYZKL010000059.1:3805-11806 GCA_964478855.1 uncultured Flavipsychrobacter sp. | reverse complement strand
ACGTGCCTAGCGGCTACACCCAGGGTAGTTTCTACCTCTTCGGTGCCAATTTCCAGCAATTCAGCCAGTTCCTCGGTAGATGGTTCCCTTTCATATTCCTGTTCCAGCTGAGAATAAGCCTTGCTTATTTTGTTGGAAAGGCCAACTTTATTCAATGGCAGCCTTACAATACGGGATTGCTCGGCAAGAGCCTGGAGAATAGACTGACGGATCCACCATACGGCGTATGAGATGAATTTGAAGCCTCTTGTCTCATCAAAACGCTGTGCGGCTTTGATCAGGCCAAGATTACCCTCATTAATAAGATCACTAAGAGAAAGACCCTGGTTCTGGTACTGTTTTGCAACAGACACCACAAAACGCAAATTGGCCTTAGTAAGTTTTTCAAGCGCTTTCTGATCTCCCTGTTTGATCCGGATAGCGAGCTGTACTTCTTCTTCCGGGGTAATCAGGTCAACCTTTCCTATTTCCTGCAGGTATTTCTCAAGAGATTGACTTTCACGATTGGTTATTGATTTCGTGATCTTTAGCTGACGCATTGACATAGACTAAGAATTGAGTGGTTTAAAATAATAACTCACAACTATGAGCATCAATAAAAAAGTGACATTACAATGGCAAATCTAAGGGTCTTAGTAATCAAACCCAAAAAAAAATTAAGAATATATTAACAGGGTTTTACTATATTACTGAATATGGTAAATAAATATTTAAGAGAAACGATAATAAAATTTTGATTGTAGCATCATTTTTTTATTATTGCACCCAATCTGAAACAAGTGAACAGTAGTGCCATGAATAAAAAGAAGACAATGTACTCCGTCGAATTTCCTATACGCTGCTCCCCAGCTATATTATATGAGTTCTTATCCACCCCTGTAGGGCTTCAGGAGTGGTTTGCTGATAAGGTGGACCAGAAAGAGAATACATTTTTCTTTTCCTGGAATGGCAGCACTGATTCTGCTGTGATACTGGAACATCTGGACAATGAATTTATCAGGTATCGCTGGAACCAATATGGCAAGGATGAGTTTTTTGAGTTTAGCATAGAGCAAAGCCCTGTAACTAATGAAACTATACTGAGGATAACGGATTTTGCAGATAAAGGAGATATTAAGGACCAGGAGCGCTTATGGAGCTCACAGATCCAGGATCTGAAGCACCGCATAGGTAGCTAAATACCCCAATAACATACAAATCATACAGCCTGCTTCTGTTGAAGCGGGCTTTTGTGTTATAAAAAAAGGTTAATCCGCTTACAGGTATGGAACAACAGCAATTGTTTATGTAGGTTTGCATAACAGTAAAAAGCCCACTTATTGATAAAAAAGCTCGACATACTCATCATCCGTAGTTTTATAGGTCCATTCATCGTTACCTTCTTCGTTTCGCTGTTTGTACTCATTATGCAGTTTTTCTGGCTGTATATGGACGAGATGATCGGTAAGGGTATCAGTATATGGATGCTGACCCAATTGCTGGTGTATATGGCAACAACCCTGGTACCGCTTGCCTTGCCGCTGAGTATCCTGCTATCATCGATCATGACTTTTGGCAATATGGGCGAAAACTTTGAGCTGGTAGCGATAAAGTCTTCCGGCATCTCATTGCTTCGCTTTATGAGGCCATTGCTGATGTTCATCTTTTTCCTGACGGGGCTTGCATTTGTATTTGCTAATAATGTGATACCGGTTGCCAACCTGAAAGCGTTCTCGCTACTGTACGATGTACGTAATTCCAAGCCTACTCTTAATATAAGGCCCGACCAGTTCAATAACGAGATGCAGGGCTATTCAATAAGAGTGGGCAGCAAGGACGAAGATGGCAAAACCATACGTGACATCATCATCTATGACCATACAGACCAAAGCGGCAATAACAATGTGATACTGGCAAAGGAAGGCCGCATGATAACCGGCAAGAACAAGCAGTCATTAGTTTTCCAGCTTACAGATGGCTGGCGCTACCAGGAAGGTGTAAAGAACGGTTCGCATGACTATACACAGACCAGGATGCACTTCGCCAAATGGGACAAACAATTTGACATGTCTGCCTTTAAGTTTACACGTACCAATGAAGACATGTTCAAAAATGCGTACCAGATGATGAATGTGGCGCAGCTAAAAGAGAACATAGACAGTCTTTCTAAGACCCAGGGCAAGTACTTCATTAATGTAGGTGCCCAGATGTCCAGCTATATTACCTACAACAACAAGAACAAAGATGGAGATAAGATAAACAAGGCACTTACACAGAATAGCCCTGTACAGCACATCTATGATTCCACATTCCTGAAAAGAGTACCTGACTCGCTACGCCCTGTAGTGCTGCAAACAGCAATGAATAATGTACGCAATTTCAAATCGCTGCTGGATGTAAGTGCCCTGTCCAAAAAATTAGATACCGAGAACTACCTGAAGTATGCCGTGGAGTTTCATCGCAAATTCACGCTGTCATTTGCCTGTATCCTGCTCTTCCTGATAGGTGCACCACTCGGTGCGATCATACGCAAGGGCGGGCTGGGTATGCCACTTGTAATAGCTGTTGTATTCTTCATGGTATTCCATATTCTGAACATCACAGGTGAAAAGCTTGCAAAGTCTGCAGCATTACCACCTTGGGGTGGTATGTGGATGTCTACTGCCATTCTTTTCCCCTTAGCTATATGGCTGATCATTGCTGCAAGGAATGATTCGCAGATATTCACTAAGGAGTGGTATGTAAGATTGTGGCGTGCCGTCAAAAAAGTAGTCCCGGAAAAAAAGAACCAAGTTGCGTAAAAACAGGCTGATATCATATAATCCATTCTTTGTTTATCCATTCCTTTTATGGGTAATTGTTGGCGGTTTATTATTGGCTAACTACAGTGATGAACAACTTTTCAGGGCAATAAATACACGGTATAGTGATGCGGGCAACGTGATCATGTACTATACCACATGGATGGGTGAGGGCTACATCATCATTGGCGTTCTTTTATCCTTGTTTTTCATCAAACGGTTCAGAAACTGGTGGTACTTCCTGCTAGCGCTATTGTGCAACCTTTTACCTTTCTTCATTCAGCAATCCATTAAATCTTATTACGACGCACCACGCCCTATGCAGGTATTAAAAGGCAGAGAATGGATACATTACCAACCCGAATGGCCATTGCTGCTGTACAGGGGTTATCCGTCAGGACATACAGAGGGTGCATTTTGTTTCTTTTGCTTTCTGTCTATGCTGCTGCCTGATAAGCATAGAATATGGGGTTTGTTCTTTTTCATACTGGCACTGGCCACCGGTTATTCAAGAGTATACCTTACTGCCCACTTTTTTTCAGATATTTACCTCGGCAGTATAGTAGGTGCTATAACCCCCATCCTTATTTATTCTATCATGACCATTATCAAGGAGCGGTTCACCAATAAAACAGCAGTATCAGCTTAAACATGCAAGGTTATTTCCGGTATATCGTCATCATCATTGCGGGCTCATTGTTGTTCCTGCCCTTCCTGGGTGGCGTACACCTGTTCGACTGGGATGAGATCAACTTTGCCGAATGTGCCCGTGAAATGATCGTATCCAAAGATTACCTGCGAGCCCAGATAGACTTTATGCCTTTCTGGGAAAAGCCACCACTATTCATATGGTTGCAAGTACTGGCAATGAAGTTATTCGGAGCAGGTGAATATGCGGCACGCTTCCCGAATGCGGTTATAGGCGTTGTAACGCTTGTAACTATCTATACTGCTGGTAAACGAGTATTCAATGAGAAAGTAGCTACATGGTGGGTACTACTCTATGCTGCGACATGGCTACCCCACTTCTATTTTAAAACGGGCATCATTGACCCTACATTTAACCTGCTGATATTCCTTGCCTTTTTCCAGGTACACCTGTTGCGCTTTTCCGCTGACAAGTTGTTGCATGCTTTACTCGCGGGGCTGTTCCTGGGATTAGCTGTGCTTACAAAGGGGCCTGTGGCTATACTGGTTGCATCCCTTGCCTTATTAGTATACCTGGTGATCAACCGCGGGTTGAGTGGCTATACCGTGAAGCATTTGCTGATCATAGCTGTATGCGCGCTGGTGCCTATACTATCCTGGCTTGGAGCAGCGATCGTACACTACGGTGCAGATTATGGTAAATGGTTCATCGCCCAGTTCCTTACTTACCAGGTACGCCTGTTCTCAACCGAGGACGCTGACCATGGCGGACCTTTCATTTACCATTTCATAGTGTTGCTGCTCGGTTGTTTCCCGGCATCAGTATTCCTGTTTCAGTACACCAGGAAAAGGGTCACGGACAATGCGCCATCTCACGATTTCACGAGGTGGATGTGGATACTGTTCTGGGTAGTGCTTATCCTGTTCTCTATCGTTAAAACCAAGATCGTACATTATTCGTCGCTATGCTATTTCCCGCTCACCTTCCTTGCAGCACTACAGCTATACCGGCTGAGCGAAGGGCCCGTGAAACTCAAAAAAACGGTGCGCATCACCTTACTTACCGTGGGCACACTTTTAGCTATACTCATCAGCGCGCTACCGATAGTGGGTATCAATAAAACTAAACTGATACCTTACATAGACGACAAATTTGCGGTGGGCAACCTACAGGCAAACGTATCGTGGAGCTATGCCGAATGCTTATGGGGTATTACCTACCTTGCAGCAATATGGGTAGCTACCTACCTGATGCGCAAAGATTTCAGACGAGGAATGCTGGCATTGTGTATTGCTCAAATTATTATTATCCAGGTCACAGTACTTCACTTCACACCCAAAATAGAAGCATACTCTCAACGGTCTGCTATCGAGTACTTCAAGAGCTTTGCAGGTAAAGATGTGTATGTGCACCCGCTGGGCTACAAGAGCTTTGCCAACCTGTTCTACGCACAGAAGCAACCAGCAACAGACAGTAATTACTACAGCCACAGGGCAGATCATAATGGCAACATGACCGAACCTGAAGCCAATGAAAAATGGTTGCTATCCGGTACACCAGATAAACCAACCTACTTTATCTGTAAGATACAGGATGCCGATAAATTCAGAAAGTACCCTCAACTGACAGAGATCGGCGGCAGCAACGGGTTTGTATTCTTTAAGCGGAACCTCGTTGAAATTCCCTGATCAATCAACCATTCATAGCCTCTACAAAGTACATGCTTAGGTGACCTTTATTCTTGGCATTGATCTCACCCCTGTATTCACATTTGAACCTGTCTTTCACCAACTCGTAAGTAGTATGCGAGATATTGATGCGGCCGGGTTCGCTGTTCTGCTCCATACGTGCTGCGGTATTTACCGTATCGCCCCAGATATCGTAAGCGAACTTCTTGACCCCAACTATGCCTGCAACAACACTGCCGCTGTGAATACCGATACGAATATCGAATGCCATTTCACCCAGTTGTTTCTTTCTTTGCTCAATGAACATACCGATCTCAATTGCCGCTTTAACAGCATGCTCGGCGTGCAGCATATTAGATAACGGCAGGCCTGATACCGCAAGGTAAGCATCGCCTATCGTCTTAATCTTTTCAATACTATACTTGTCTATTATGGCATCAAACGCCTTGAAACATGTATCCAGTTCATCAACAAGTTGTTGCGGACTCATGCGCTCCCCGGCCCTGGTAAAGCCCACAAAATCAGTAAAGATGACTGTAACATCATCAAAATACTTTGCAGCAGCATGGCCGGTATCCTTCAGTTCTTCGGCCACTTCTGATGGCAGAATATTGAGCAACAGATCATCAGACCTCTTTTTTTCGAGGGCCAGCAGCTTGTTTGTCTTCATCTGATTATTGTAGTTCCTGTAGATGAAGAAAATGACCAATAATAACAGCACGATACCGACCACCAGGAACACGCCGATCATCAATTGTATCTTTTGCTCCCGTGCGCGCAATTGTGCATCAACTTTCTGCCGCTCCAAATCCATTTTCTGCTGCACACCTGATATAATAAGCGAGTTTTTCCTGCTAGCATCGCTATCAGACACCCTTTTGGCAGAATCTGAGAAGTTATAGGCAAGTTCATAGTTGCCGTTCAGCGCATATGCTTTTGCAAGACGAGGGTAGATATTCTTAAGCACTTCCAGATTATCCCACTTACGCCCATCTTTCATGATGTTGTATGCCCGGGTAAGCAGTTCCAGCCCCTTTGCTTTATCATTTAAGGTGAGATAAATATCACCTAATACAGCCATTGAGTTTGCAGCATTATCAAGCGCCCTGCCCTGCTTACTCATGCATATACTTATGTCGTTTTCCAACAATGGTATCGCTTCATTGTAGCGCTGCTGCCTGTAATAGGTAATGCCAAGATTACCACTAATGATGCCCTCCCATACCAATACCTTTGCCTCTTTAACGGCCTCATAAGCACCTTTGAAATAGTATTCTGCTGAATCATACTTTTCCATGTGACGATAACACAGCCCTATTGTATTCAGCACATTGAAGTAACGGGGATTATTATTGTCCGCAGGCGTATTCTTGGCTTCATTAAGGTAAGTAAGGGCAGTAGCGTAATCTTTAAAACGATAATAATCGAGGCCCAGATCATATAGGTAGGATGCTTTGGGCGGAAACTCTTTGGCAGAGAACCGAGAGTAGCTATTATAGGCAGCCAATGAATGTTCAAAAGCTGTATTGTACTTTCTGTAATCGCGCCAATAATAGTTGCCCAGCATATTTTCTGCATACGCGCGGAGGTGTGGCATATCCTGTTCATCAATTGCGCTGACCAATGCTGGTAGTTGCTCTGCTACATACTGGTTATCTATACCTTTCCTATTTACCTGGTAAGCGTGAAGCAGCAGCCTGGCGTAGTATGACAACTGCATATCGTTGTTATCCTTTGCCCATTGCTCCATTTGACCGACCTCTTCATATACTTTGACCGAATCGATAGGGAGCAGCCTGTGAAGCATAGAATCCATACCTGCATACTGTATGGCAAAAGGCTTATGTAACAGATGAGCAGGGTAATCCCGACCCATAAGGTCAGAACAGGATACCAGGAGTAACAATATAGCAACTACCCTTGCCATCATACTATTGAAAAATAAACGATTTCAAATATTTTACGAGGTGAAATTAAAAAATATACTTTACCAACACTAATTATTAACTATGTATCTTAATCAGCCAATTATCTCACTACCTTCGCACAATAATACTACATACATGCAACGCGATACCGCCATATTTGACCTCATTAACGAGGAACTGGAACGCCAGAGACAAGGCCTCGAACTTATAGCATCAGAAAACTTCACCAGCATGCAGGTAATGCAGGCCATGGGCAGTGTAATGACCAATAAGTACGCTGAAGGCTACCCGGGCAAGCGCTACTATGGCGGCTGCGAAGTAGTAGATAAAAGCGAACAACTGGCGATAGACAGGGCCAAAGAAATATTCAACGTAGGTTATGCCAACGTGCAGCCGCATAGCGGCGCACAGGCCAATGCTGCATTAATGCTTGCGCTACTGCAGCCCGGCGATACCATACTGGGCCTGGACCTGAGCATGGGCGGGCACCTTACCCATGGCTCACCGGTAAACTTCTCGGGCAAGCTGTACAATGCAGTACACTATGGCGTGCATAAGGATACGGGCCTTGTGGACTACGATATGATGGAGCGCCAGGCCAAAGAGCATAAACCAAGGCTACTGATATGCGGCGCATCGGCATATAGCCGTGACTGGGATTATGCCCGTATCCGCAGTATAGCCAACCAGGTAGGCGCGCTGGTAATGGCCGATATATCTCACCCTGCCGGCCTGATAGCAAAAGGACTGCTGAACAGCCCGTTCGAACATTGCCACTTTGTAACTACTACTACCCATAAAACACTGCGCGGCCCCCGTGGCGGCCTCATCCTTATGAAAGAGGACTTTGAGAACCCTATGGGCGTAAAAGGACCTAAGGGCGAGATAAGGATGATGAGCCAGCTTATAGACCTTGCCGTTTTTCCGGGAACGCAGGGCGGACCACTGGAACACGT
>CAYZKL010000059.1:0-3795 GCA_964478855.1 uncultured Flavipsychrobacter sp. | reverse complement strand
GAAAAATGGATTGCCGGTGCCGGCGGCAAATACCACCACCTTGCCTTCTTCGAGATACTGCAAGACTCATTCGGCGACTACGCAAAACAAGTGATAGCCAATGCAAAAGCACTGGAAACATGCTTCAACGAGAAAGGCTACAACATTGTATCGGGCGGAACAGATAACCACCTGCTGCTCATAGACCTGCGCAATAAGAATATAAGCGGTAAGAAAGCTGAGAACGCATTGGTACACGCAGATATCACGATCAATAAGAACATGGTACCCTTTGATGATAAATCACCGTTCATCACATCGGGTATACGTGTAGGCGTACCGGCGGTAACCACCCGCGGACTTAAAGAAGCCGATATGCTGTACATAGTGAACTGGCTGGACCGTGCGCTTATGTCGCCTGATGACGAAACCGTGATCAAAAACATAAAGGGCGAGGTGAATGAATTCATGAAAGGCTTCCCGATGTATACCGGGCTGTAACCAATAAAGCGATACTCACGAAACCGTAAGGCACTACTGTGTTTTACGGTTTCTTCTTTCTGCGAGGTATGTACTGCTTTACCGCCTGCTCACCTGTATGAGCTTTTTTAGGCCTTGATTTGGCTGCCGGCTCAGTTTTGGCCGACTCCGCTACCAACTGGTTTAGTTTGTCCGTTTCCGGAATAGTGAGGTAGCGCCATTTGCCCACTGCAAGATTACCTAACTGTACATTCATGATACGCACACGGGTAAGTGAATGAACCTTGTAACCAAGGTATTCGCACATGCGGCGTATCTGCCTGTTGAGACCTTGGGTAAGCACTATCCTGAACCTGCGGCTGCCCTCCTGCTTTACAAAACACTTACGGGTAACCGTGCCCATAATAGGCAGGCCATTACTCATCTTAGCTATAAAATCGGGAGTGACCGCCTTGTCTACTGATACGATGTATTCCTTTTCGTGAAAGTTACTGGCCCGCAGTATCTTATTGACAATATCCCCGTCATTGGTGAGGAATATGAGCCCGTCCGAATCTTTATCTAACCTGCCGACAGGGAATATCCTTTTGGGATAGTTGATAAAGCTGATGATGTTGGTCTTATCCTTGAGATCGGTAGTAGAGGTAACCCCTTCAGGCTTGTTGAGCGCTATGTAGATGGGCCTCTGCTTGGCACTGCTGCTGCGTATGGGTTCACCATCTATCTCTACCTTATCGCCCGGCTCCACCCTTGCGCCCGATAACACCAATTCACCGTTTATTGTGACCCTCGCCTGCTCAATGAGTTTATCGGCCTCCCTGCGGGAACAAAAGCCAGAAGAACTGATGTATTTATTGAGACTGGTACCACTGTTTTCCATCGGCACAAAAGTAGCACTAAATTTCACTTGGCGCAGGCCCGATTCAGACGTTAAATGGGTGCATTGTCCTATTTTTGGCACATACTTTAGCAACAACACTTAAAATATGAGCCAGTTACAGGAATTTAATGACTACAGGTCGAAGATGAACGAAGTGATACTTGGTAAACAAAACAAGGTCATCAACCGCCTTTTCAACCTGGACACGAACACTTATGCCGAGGGCGCACTGTCTACCCGTACCAAGGAAATGCTAGGACTTGTTGCCAGCATGGTGCTGCGCTGCGACGACTGTATCAAGTATCACCTGATAAAGTGCCATGAACAGGGCCTGACGACAGAAGAGGTTTACGAGATATTTGCCGTTGCCAATATAGTAGGCGGCACCATAGTAATACCTCATACCCGCCGGGGAGCCGAATTCTGGGAGGAGCTTGTTAATTAGCTGATTAGCTGATGTTGCTAATGTGCTAATGCCCACAATATGAGAAAGTCATAAGTCGTAAGTCCGTGAGTAGCAAGTGTGCAATTTTTATTTTTTCTCACATTGTTATTGACAATCAATCGATTAGCTGTTTAAAAGTTCACACTTTTTCTCACTGTGTGCGAGTAGAACATCACCCTACCCCCTTCTCAAACGCAGGGCAACTATCCTTCGGCAAAAGCTCAGGAAAGGAATGCCCATGTCGTGTAATTTACAAGTGTGCAATTTTTATTTTTTCCCACATTGCAATTGATAATCAACGATTTAGTTAAAAAAAAGTTCACACTTTTTCACAGTGTGCATTTTTATTTACCATCCTCTCCATGATTAGGATTGAGTTTGGTTTTTAGCTTTTTTTATACCACCCCTTCAGGGTTTTATGTTGTTTTGTTTTCAGGGCTATAATCATATCATCCCTTCGGGATTTTAGCATGGTTTATCATCTTGTTTTTTTCAGATAACCCGTAAAGGTAGGGGGTGTAAGAGAAACCTATTTATGAAGATACCCACAATTTGTAGTTACAAACACCATGCATGTTGCGCCGGTAGTGGCGTTTGCAATAAAAAAAGGTGGTGGATAAGTTTTGAGGGCGGCGGATTTAAACTATCGTTGTAAACGCCATGCAGGGTCATCTGCAAACAAGGACGAAAGGTGTTTATTTTTCTGCGCCGATGCGGGTTTCCCATTCGCTATCGGTATTTTTTCTAACGGCCTCCATTCCTGCGGCTAACCATGTAATCTCAATTATTTTTTTATCCAATTCTAAGGCTTCCTTGAAGGAAATAACTCTAATTTCTTCGGCTAAGCCCTCTTCATGTCCTGATAAAAATTGCCAATCTTCATTCTCATCGTGAACGACGTAAAGAACAGGTAATAGTTTATCAATAACTTGTATTGATGTAAAAACAGCTTGATTAAGATTGATACCCATTTCTTGCTCTTTTTAGGTTTTCTTGTCTGCCAACATACACGCACTACTAAGATAACTTAAAAAATAATTTTGTTGATCTAAACACGTCGAAAGAAGAGTATAATTGTGCCCGCATCAAGGTTAATGCCGGTTACAAACCGTATTTTATTTTTAGTTCCAGATGCCCTACGGAACATCTGGAACAACGTGTGATACGAACAATTCTTGTTTCACCTTTCCTTAGTAAATTTTATCTCGTATATAATGTTAATGCTTTCTTGCAATCCTGTATCTAATGATTGAATCGAAAGCCTTCCTTCGGACAGTTCAGTTATTTTCGACTTTTCTTCGAATCTCTCAATATATAGGGTATCATTTTTTAAGCTGTATTTACGTCCAGTCACCTTACTACCATTATGATAATTAATAAATACAGTGTCTTCACTGAAAAGTAAAGTAACATTATCATCTAAAAATTTCCCGCTCCATTTACCCAATAATAAATTAGGGTTGATAAGGGAAGTATTGTGAATATTATTACACGCGGTAAAAAAAACTATTAGCAAGCAGTAAAACATTTTATTGCTTGCTGATGTTATTATTTGTTTGCAATTTTGATACCGCATTTGCTTTCTTTGATGAAACTATCGCAATATAATTCTCCCTCCACTAAGTTAACTTAAAAAATAATGTCGTTGGTCTAAACACGCATTGCAAATGCGGTGCGGGGCATCCTTGTTGCAAATGAGGGCGTATGAATCCAGTGCGAGTATCGTTGGTGAAGAACACCAGATGGCGTTGAAATCCTATTGGTAGGTCTTTAGCTCTCTCTCAATTCCTTGCCTGTCATATTCAGGAACACATCTTCCAGCGTAGCCTCTCTTACGGCTTTCGGGCGGCGGAAACCTGAGGAAAGGAGATTATCTATCAGTTCGTTAGGTGTGCTTAATGCGATGATCTTACCGCTATCCACAATGGCTACACGCTCGCATAGTTCTTCTGCTTCGTCCATGTAGTGGGTTGTGATGACCACTGTGGCCCCACGCTCACGAAGCTGCTTA
>CAYZKL010000058.1:14480-23881 GCA_964478855.1 uncultured Flavipsychrobacter sp. | reverse complement strand
TTTCCCGCATTCGGCGCACCAAAAATATTTACAAAACCGGATTGATAATTTTCTGCCATCTGTTGCAAAAGTAATTGTATTACTCGAAAGGTTAAGCAGCGTTTAAGGTTGGTCTTTTTGTTAGAACAACTTAAAATCCATCAAAATAATACATAGCGAAATAATCTGCAGTATTAGATAGTTTTTATTTTACTAATTTGGTGCCAAATATCCAATTATGGCGGAAAAATTCAGACCTGTATCCAATACCCCACCGGAAAACTTTACCGGAAAGATCAAATTTTATGGAAGAATGTTGTTAGATCTTCAGATCCTGACCATATTTAAAGATGTAAAAAAGGAATTACCCGGTTATAAAGGAAACATTCTGGATATTGGTTGTGGTCAATCACCATATAACTTTCTCCTAAACAAAGCGGAAACTAAGTACTACGGCATAGATATAGTTGATGCCGAAAAATTCGATTACAAGAACTCGCTCATAACTCCTTTTAATGGAGAAGATATCCCATTCGAAGATGACAAATTTGATGCGATCATATGTACTGAGGTAATGGAACATGTTGCCAACTATCAGAAACTGACTGATGAAATATACAGGGTAATGAAAAAAGGAGCCACAGGCATTGTTACCATCCCTTGGAGTGCCCGCTATCATTATATACCATGGGATTATTTCCGTTATACCCCCAGCAGTCTGAAAACAATATTCTCCAAATTTACATCTGCGGAGATAAAACCGCGGGGGACTGATATCGCAGCAATAAGTTCAAAAATTATCGTATTGTTCTTTAGGAATTTATTACCGGTTGAAGCCTGGAAATGGATATTCGTACCAATATGGATAGCCCTGTCTCCGATATTAATGATAACCGTGCTTATTGCACAGATCTCTATTGCGTTTAATCTAGGCGCAGAAGAAGATCCCCTAGGTTATACTATCCTGATAAAAAAATAAAAAAACGCAATTGCTATTGCATCGGTTATTCCTCACCGCATGCAATAGCAATTTTATTTACCTGCAAGCTGCTCATTAACCTTTGCAGCATTTGCAAGTATTTCTGCTTCGCTAATAGTGCCATTTGCTATTTTCACTTCCCTTATCAAACCCTTAAAATTAGATTTGTGTTCCGGGCTGTTACCAATAGTCATCGGCATACTACTATTCACAAATTTCGCACCCCCCGGGTTGGCATTAGCTATTAGCTTACCATTGTCATATATATTTATCAGGTCCTTAGTAACTGTAATTGCAAGATAGTGCCACTTATTTTCTTCCAACACAAATGCAGTTGTTGGCATGTTACCGCCACCGGTACCTACCCCAAACAAGTACTGATTAGCATTACCAACACTTTGAAGCAATACACCCTTATAGACGTCAAACCGGGTTAGATTAGCGAGCAGCATTGAATTGGCGGCCTGCATACCAGAAGGTTTGATTATCATTTCCAATGTGAAATTTTCATTAGGTTCTATACCTTCCTTATCAATACCATAGGGTGCAAGTTGATCTTTTATAGCAACATGATATACATCTGCCTTACTTACGGGCAATAAGTTGCTGACATCCTGCTTGGAGAAAGAGATCATATCATTTTTCTGATAGGTCTGGTTATAATCCAAAGCCCTGATATATTCGGGAGCATGACGATTATATGTCAGATTAATAACCACATAATAATGCTTATCGATCAGATCCTGCATCAATTTCACAAGATCTTTTTTGTACACCCAGGAAGCACATGGACTAAAGTATCCTTGCGGAACATAATTACCATAATAGAAATAATAGAAGTCTGTAGAAAAATCTAGGAAGTACACATTCTTACTATTATGTGTGATCTCCTTTACAGCAGCAGTATCCATTGACATAGGAGGGAAAGGAGATGCGTAGTTCCCCTCCTGGAAATTTGCCATCTGAATACCTGTCTTCTCGGCTATTCGATCTCCATAAAAGAACCCTACAAACAAAATAAATAATACCGGTAAAGAAAAAACGGCCTTCCTCATTGTCACAAAAGGCTGCTTTTCAGCTACTACATTTTTACCCTTGCCCTTAGCCGATGGTTCCACCACCACAACAGGTGCAGCAGGTGCAGTAAATATCAAAACATCAAATAACACAAACAGCACCAGTACCAGCAGGCCGGTAATATTCAACACATTATTCTCATGGCTTCTGCCAAAAAAATACATGGAGTTACCTACAGCAAGTAACATGATAAATATCGCAGTGGCAAAATATTTCGACCCTACCTTTTCTCTGAAATAATATAAGAACACGCTGAGGCAACCTAGCAAAACCGGCACATACCAATAAAACGATCTTTTAGCTACCGGTAACATACCTACACCTATTTCTTTGTAGATAAGCGCACTTGCCGAAAAGAATTCATGAAATAAAATAAAGCAAAGTGCCACGGAAGCTAAAATCAATCCCACATTAATAATATCCGTACGCAGATGTTTTATAAATAATGCGCCCACCTCTTTACCATTAAGTTTATTCTCCTTCACTAACGATATAACATCAAGCATGAACATTACTACCAGTAGCTCTATGTAAGCGACCGAATAAATAAGACCAAGATTTCTATGGAAAATAATAAGTAAACCAAGGCATACACCTACCCCCCAATGATTGATTCCTTTCCAATTGACCAGCAACAACAATATTATCCACAGGTCAACACGGATAGGTGTAACCTGGAAAATAGTAGGGTTATCGGCCCACACACAATAAAAACGAACAAGTATCAATGCAATAATGAAGAACACAGATAAACCCTTGTGTTTAAAAAACCGGTCAGAAAAAAAGAAGCTACCTACAAAGAAAAGAAAGAAAGAAAGCTGTGCCAGGTAAGCAAAGTATCCGATATCCATGTTCATTTTCATCCATGCAAGACCCAGTAATGACAAGTAAATATCATACTGAAAATAAATTTCAGATACTTTAAATCCATGAAAAAGACGGTAAGCAGGATCCAGTATAAACATAAGGTCCGTACGGCTGGTTTCGCCTAAGCTTATAAGCCCTGCAAACGCGGCGAAAAGAAATATGGGTACAAGGGCCAGTATTTTTGTTTTATTGTAGAACCAATATAAACCAACACTTGCACCGGCAATAAAGACCGGCAGCACAATATTCTTCGTAGTGAATGCAGACTGTGGTGGATAAAAACCAATATTGAAAAAAAAGTATCCCGCCGCAACTATCAGAACCGCCGACATAGCCATGTATAAACTCTTTGAAGTTCTGAATCGCAATAGCAAAGGAGTGAGCAATAATGCACCTAGCATACTTACAAACATAGCAATGTACAATACCGTACTCTCCATACCATCATGTTCAAAACTATACCCCCTTACAAACGGAGTGAAGTCAGCAGGAGAAACCTTTGGATTTGTATTCCATATTTTCTCTGAAAAAGCATAAAAAAGAGCCCATATCAAACCACTTACAAATGAACCTACTAGAATAGCTTCGCTTAACCGCGGAGCACTCTCCACACTGAAGTAATCACTGTCCTTTTTCGAAACAATATATATTGGATAAATAAAGGCTCCTGCAAGCAATAAAAACAGTAGTATGGAAAACCCTTTAGAATAATTGCCTTTTTCAATTTCTTCATCTACCGATTCTATTATACTTGCCAGAGCCCCGTTAGCATCCGACTTTTTAGCCTGCTCTACGATACCCTGAGCTTTTTTCCACTCTCCTGACTGAGTATATGCGTAAAACAGATCATTGTAAACTGCAATAAAATTTGGATCTAATTTTATCGACTTTTCACCTGCATCTATAGCCTTCTGATACTCATGCTTTGCAGTATAAATATGGCATAAATAATAGTAAGAAAGCCCATTCTCTCTTTCCTTAAGTGCTAGCTCTATCAGTGGGAATGCCTCATCAAACTTAGAGTTGTTGATCAACTGCACCGCCTGTGCATTATAAGATACCATCTTGCTCTCTGAGGCAGATACAGGTGGTGCTTGTTGTGCGTTAGAAGATTTGAAGAAAATTAGGAAACAGATAAAAAATAAATAACCATACTTATAACAATTCCCGAAGATTCGGAAATGAGCAAATCCCTTCATATTATTTTTGTTTAAAAATATTTTTCATAAACTGTAGTTTGACATTAATTACCTCCTAGTCAATGTCATATTTGGAAAAATATAGCAAATTATTTATTCTCTACTAAAAAACGTGAAAAATAATTAATTATAGGTGACGATAGATTAAGCATATATACCCCGCTTGGAGTGTGCCGATTTAATTTTATATCAAAATCCATAAGTCCATTATGGATCGTAAAATTATCCGAATAAATAGATTGCCCCAAAATATTGAATACCTGAACTTGAACAATTTCATTCTGCAGGTTAACATTTCCAGTTAATGAAAATGAACCTGTATTCGGGTTGGGCTTTAAGTTAATGTCGAAGGTATTTATAGATGATAGATTTACATCTAAGCTCAAAAAAGTATCAGATACACCAAAACAACCCATAGAATCAACAACAACTTTATAAGTATTAGGAATTGTATAAGTAAATGAATTGTTTGTTGCTCCAGTTATTAAAGTAGTTCCTTCGTACCATTGATACGAGCCATAACTGCTTGAAACGGATAATGTATGCCCTGATAACGTGATTTTGGGATTTGGTCTAGAATTTACAATAATTGTTGAAAAAATACTATCAACCCCACTTATGTTATAAACATACAAGCTAATGGTATCTATTCCACTTGAATGAAAACACACATTAATTGTATCGTTATAAGGAGTCGAAATTGTGGTACTTGTAGTAGACCAAAAAATACTATCTACATCCCCTAAACTTGTATTGATCAAAGTAACACAACTATCAAGGCATATTAAATTTGAAAACGTTCCGATAGATGCAGAGGGGAGAGCTAAAATTTTTCTGATTCTGTTATTGCTAGCATCGGAAACGAAAATGTTTCCATGTAGATCTACTGCGACGCCAACCGGTCCAGACAATTCTGAGGCTGTAGCGGGTCCAAAGTCCCCACTATAAGCGCCGATTCCTGTGCCAAATCCGGTTCCAATTCCTACAATCGTCGAAATAATTCCACTTGGATTTACTTTACGAACCACATTATTATACAGATCCGCAATGTATATATTGCCCAAAGTATCAATAGCTGTCCTGGTAGGATAATGTAATTCTGCAGCAATAGCCGGTCCTCCGTCACCGCTAAAACCATCACTTCCTCCAATACCAGCAAATGTTGAAATAACACCCGAGGAATTAATTTTACGAATACAACTGTTCAACTGATCACATATATAAATATTCCCTTCATTATCAGCCATAACACCCATCGGCTGGTGTATTTTAGCATTCGTTGCAGGCCCACCATCTCCAGAATAGCCTCCGATACCGGTCCCTGCAACTGTGGTAATAATACCAGCTGTGTTTATTTTGCGTATAACCTGATTAAACTCATCTGCTACATAAATATTTCCTGCTAAATCTACAGCAACATCAGATGGGTAATGAAAGGCAGCCGAAGTTGCCGGACCACCGTCCCCAGAATAACCTAAAACTCCGTTACCCGCAACAGTAGAAATGATACCTGATACATCAACTTTCCTAATTCTATTACTATTATGATCACAAATAAAAACATTACCAAAAGTATCTATAGCTAATCCCTCAGGGTATTGTTCAAGCATAGCTGCAGTTGCAGGTCCTCCATCTCCACTATAACCTGGAATACCATTTCCTGCTATTGTGCTAATAATTCCACTCTTACTAACTTTCCTAATGACGCTGTTTAAAAATTCAACAAAGTATATGTTACCATTATTGTCAGTATGTATCCCCCAAGGATTATTAATTACACCAGATATTGCAGGCCCACCGTCTCCACTGTATCCTGCGGTACCGTTGCCGGCAACTGTAATAATTTTGGATGATTGGGCAAAACTATTATTGCAATAAAAAATTATAAATACTGCGAGGTACAATATTGGCTTCATAAGTAGTGTTTTTAGGTAATAAAATATGCTTTACAATATAATTATAAATATAGTAAAAACTTCGCAATTTATGACCTTCACTACTTTTCCAGGATAATACCCATATTCCCCGCCGGGAACCTCATGATCTTATTATACAACCCCGTGACCTTAAATAAACCGATCCATAGTTTTTTAAGTGGCAATGGAGCCATCCGTAACCAATAGCTAAAGGGATATCCGCTCTTAATATCAAATACGGATACAACTTTAAACCCTGCCTTTTTACACAGTTCCGGTAAGTTTTCTTTATTAAAAAGGTAGATATGCTCTACATCAATGATTGGCGACTTTTCTCCGAATACTCGTGCCTGTAATGCTTTCGAGTTATGCATGATCATATACACATGACCTCCGGGCTTCGTGTTAGTGTACATGTTCCTGATCATTCCCAATGGGTCACTCAGGTGATCCAAAGTCTGGAAGCAGGTAATAAGATCAAAATGATCAGGCGGGAAAAGCCCCGGACCATAAAACCCTGTGTGAATATTATCTTTGATATCTGCCCTGGCAATTGCTTTAGGTTCAACACCCGGCTCTACGCCATATACTTCCTCATAACCATTATCCTTTGCTGCTTCCAGGAAAAATCCTGTACTGCACCCGATATCAAGTACCTTTTTACGGCTCCATTTCTTAGAGTACTCTGCTATCGGAGCCCAATAGTCATTCTTGATATACTCCAACATTTCGTTGAATTTTATCTCACTTCCTTTATACAATTCATTCAATGAGTCATCATCAAGAATATGCCTTGAAAAGATAAGACCTGTCTTCAGGCACTTAACCATTTCATAGTGTTTATGCTGTGTCGTTTTTCTTGCCTCAAATGCTTCTGCATTTAACTCTTCATCCTTAAAGCTCTTATGATATAGAACCGGATGATTCTCTGCATCCGTTGTTGCACAAAACAAACATTCTTTAGTTATATAGTTAAACTTAGCCATAGCAGTTATCTGATCTTTTGATTGTCTTTTTTAAAGTTGTCTATTTCGGTTGAAGTGTTCAATGTCTTCCCTTTAAATATCACTGATCTTCTGATGAACTTCGGCCTTGCCTTTGTTTCCTCAAATATCTTAGAGAGATACTCCCCTAAAATCGACACTGCAAGTAACTGTATACCCCCAAAAAAAAGTATAAGAACTATGATCGTCGAAACTCCATGAGGTGTATCCGGATATAAAAGTCTGGCTATTATCTGCACTATTATTGCCAGAAAGGAAACACCGGTAAGAATAAAACCGAAATAACTAAGCATTTCCAATGGCACGAAACTAAAAGAGAAAATTGCCTTCTTAGCCCATCCTATATTCTTACGCCAGTTATTAGTACTTACACCAAACATACGCTCCGGCCGAACGTAATCAACACCTACCTGCTTAAATCCAACCCATGCCCTTAACCCTCTGAGGAAAATTTCAGTCTCAGGCAGATTGATCAGTTCTTTAACAACCTTCTTGTCTATCATCGAGAAATCCCCTGCATCTACAGGTATCTTGATGTAAGAAAGCTTGCTGAATATCCGGTAAAATCCTTTATATACAAGATTCATAAAAAAAGACATCTCTCTTTTCACGCGCTTACCATACACTACATCCCATCCTTCAAGCCATTTTTTATAAAAAGCCGGAATGATCTCCGGCGGATCCTGTAAGTCTCCATCCATTAATACAACGGCATCCCCTGTCGATATCTCCATACCGCTTAGAAATGCGGACTGTGAACCGAAATTCCTTGAATGTGTGATACCAATAACGTTATTGTCCTTTGCTGCTATTTGTGCTATCACCTCCTCCGAATTATCAGGAGAGCAATCATTCACAAAAATGATCTCATACCGAAGCTTCGTCTCATTGAACATTTTCACCAATCGCTCATACATCACCGGTATTGCCTGCCCATCTTTATAGCAGGCTATAATTGCACTTATCTTAGCGTTGATCCTTGGATTCTTAAATGCAGGCAGTATAAAATCGACATAACCGATAGCTACATGCCAGTCATATGTTGCACGAAGTCCATCCTTTAGTGAGGTTTTTGCTTTCCAGCCAAGCTCTTTATTGGTATTTGCAGGATTACCATACCAGTCTTTAAGGTCCCAGTTACGGTTCTGCATGTTGCCCCAAACCGGCTCTGCACTTATATTGAACTCTTTTCTTTCAAGATCGATCAGTTGTTCTAATGTAGTCTTCTGGCCTGTACAGATATTGTATGACTTTCCTTTTATTTCCGGGGAAACATTAAGTGCAGCGTCAACAAAAGCCTCCACGGTATCAGTCACATAAACAAAATCACGGCTTATCTCTTTTTCTACAAGATTAGGATACTCCCCATCTCTTGCCTTTTCTATCATCACAGGTATCAGCCTATCGGGTTCTTCCCATGCACCATACACAGAATACAAGCGGAGGTTCAATGCAGGTATATTCTTATACCTTGCGTAATACTGTATAATGTATGCAGCAGAGACTTTTGAAGCTGAATAATGACTATTTGGTTCCAGCGCATCACTTTCTTCAGGCGCCGCAGAATTTGTACCATATTCCGAACTGCTGCCTGCATGTATATATGCCTTCACATCACCACAGCAGTCCAATATATTCACTGTACCATTTACATTGGTCTCATACGTAAGTGTCACATTACTTTGCTTACTGTATGCCCCGTATGCGGCCAGGTTAAAAACCGTTTTAGGCTTATATTGTTCAAATATATTCTTAACGGATACCGCCGATGTGATATCGCAATGCAATATATTTTTTGTAGGTACATCCAGCAATTTAAGACGCCATGCGCTGTTGGCATCATGCGTCATAGCATAGCAATCTTCCCGTACCGAAAAAATATCTTTTATAATATTTGCGCCAATAAATCCACTTGCACCAAATACTAGTATCGGTCCTTCAAGTCGCTTAATTTTCTCCTGGAGTTCCTGGTAATTGATCATGAATATTAAAAGTAAGTGCTTATAGTTTGTGAAATATTTTCCTGGTCAAGACCGCTTTCTTTCTGGTGAAAACCTTGATTACCGTACAGGCCACTGGGGTATCCTTCTGCATGCAGGCTTATAAATTTCTGCAGTGGTAATCCATGTTCGTTTGCAGCAAGAGAAATAGCACTTCCTAATCCGCCGGTTGCAACATGCTCTTCTATAGTAAGCACCTTACCGGTTTTCTTTATACTTGCAGCCATATCAGCAGGCAGCGTATGCAGTGGCATTTTGTTGACTATAAAAATATCTGTCTTTCCTTTGTGTTCATGATCTTTCAATGCATCTACCATATTGTTAGCAACCGGGCCCTGTGCAAAAATAGTAATTCCGGCATTTGGGTTTGGGCTGCTAGC
>CAYZKL010000058.1:9184-14418 GCA_964478855.1 uncultured Flavipsychrobacter sp. | reverse complement strand
AATCCAAGCCTAAAATATGAAGGGCCATTTCTGGTAAACATTTCATGAAGACAGGTATTCATATCCTCTATGAATGCAGGTACATAGCATTCCATATTCGGTAATGCGCTCAGCGTTCCAATATCCTCTATCGCGTGATGTGATGACCCCATGATACCATATCCGTAGCCTCCGCCATTGCCTACTATGTATACCGGCAGATTATGAAAACAAGCATCATTCCTGATCTGCTCCAGGCAACGATACACTACAAACGGAGCAATACTGTAACAAATGACTCTGAATCCTTGCGAAGCCATACCTGCGGCCATACCTACCATATTCTGCTCAGCAACCCCTGCATTTATAAACCTGTCTCCCATCTTTATACCCAGATTCTCCAGGGCATTATATCCCAGATCTCCTGTTATGAATACAAGATCTTTATACTTATCCGCTGCCTCCTCTATAAACGCTGAAAAATGTTTTCTCATCTCTTTCTCCTGATAGAATTTAAATATTATAACCAGTTTTTATTATGTTTACCGCCTCAGTATACTGACTTTCATTCATGGGCAAATAATGCCATTCCAGCCTGTTTTCCATATAGGGTATGCCCTTCCCTTTCACTGTTTTTGCTATTATTAGTTTAGGCTTGCCATTTCTGTTTTTCAGCATTTTGTCCTTTACAGCCACCATCGCACTTATGCTGTGGCCATCTACTTCTTCAACCTCAAAACCAATGGCCTCCCATACCTTGTATGCAGCAGTATCACCTAATACATCTGCAGTATTACCATATCCTTGTAACCCGTTCTTATCAACAAACACTACAAGATTGTCTAATTTATTAGCTACAGCAAAGTGACATGCTTCCCAGGTGGTACCTTCATTTGTTTCACCGTCGCTCATCAATACATAACTCGCACTTCCATCGCCCTTTAGTTTCTTTGCCTTTGCGATTCCCGTACCTAACGGTAACCCATGACCCAACGACCCAGTTGCAAAGGGTATTGCTTTGTATTTTTGCGCCGCAGGATGGGCAGGTAGCGTTGTGCCATTCTTATAAAAAGTATCCATCAATTCATCTGGTATCTCACCTATAGAATTAAGGATAGTATACAATGCTGATGCTGCATGTCCCTTTGACAAAATAAACGTATCCCCTTCCTCTTTAAACTTGAGAACACTTGCTAATATATCAATGCAACTTAGCGAGCAACCGATATGTCCTGACCCAGCCTTATAATGTAATTCTAATATTTTAGTTCGTAGCTTCCCCTGCAATTGCACATGACCCAGTTCGCTGTTTTCCATACATTAAATAAAATAAACCACAAGATAGAATTTTCCTTTAAAACCACCAATTCATGAACGAAAACCTCAATTTGAAATTAGGCTGAATAAACACTGAATTGATCGTTAAATTGGGAAAGATTGGCAATTCATCGCATCTTCGTATTTTGGCAAACTATAAAAGCAATTATCGTGTCCGCAAAAAAGAAAACTGATCCCGTTAATGTAGCAACAAGCACTACAACAACAATCAATACTCCTTCCACTGACCTATTCAATAATTTAGGCAAAAAGGCGCCTTTAGTAGCGTTGGGATTGATCTTTGTCATTGGATTTATAGTTTTCAAAGACTACCTGCTGTTCGACAAAGCTTATTTTTTTAAGGATATCGGCAGCGACTCCTACAATTTTTCGTTACCATTCTTATATCATGAGGCTGGCTACATTGCGCAGCACGGCCTGCCGAAATGGTCTTTCGGGTTTGGTATGGGCCAAAGTTTATTCCCCTTCTTTCTCCGTGATCCATTTGATATTTTTCTATACATAGCGGGGAAGGATCATATCATGTTTGGAATCATATACAAAGAATTTATAAAGATATTGCTCGGTGGCATCACCTTCTATTATTATCTTAAGACATTAAAATTATCCGACTATACTTCGATTACCGGCAGTTTATTATTCGCGTTTTGTGGTTTCACAATCGTAGGCAGCGGATGGTACATATTTTCATTCGAATCATTTAATATGGCTTTACTCCTGCTCTCGTATGAGCAGTTGGTTAGTAAAAAACAATGGTTTTTATTTCCGGTTGCCATATTCCTGATTTGTATCTCCCAGCCATTCAACTTATATGTATATGGGATCTTTATGATCACATATGTACTGCTACGTCTGGCACAGTCAGGAACATTATCATTAAAAAGTACCGGAGTAGTATTCCTGCAAATGATAGGCCTGGGTCTTCTTGGTATGCTGCTAAGCGCTCCGTTGATGATAGAAAATATTTTTCAACTTTTAGAAAGCCCTCGCGGTAGCGGCACTAACTCTTATGCTTCTGTTTTGCTTGCACAGCCAATGTTCGCAACTGCCGATAAAGTACAGTTCGGCACGAGTGTAATGCGTCTGTTCTCCAGCGATATGGTTGGCAGTGGAAATGAAGTATTCAAAGGATGGCAGAATTTCCTTGAAGCCCCGTTATTCTATTGCGGATTACCCTGCCTGCTCCTTACTCCCCAGGTTTTTCAGTTTCTCGATAAGAAAGTAAAGATAGCCTTCGGCATCTTCCTGGCAGTGTGGCTGCTACCCGTAATCTTCCCATATTTCAGGTATGCATTCTGGTTGTTTACCGGCGATTATTACCGTGCATATTCTGTTCTTGTAGCATTTACATTACTATACTATTCATTTCTCGCACTTGACCGGATCACTAAAACAAACAAGATCAATCTTATAACGCTTATCGCCACTACTATCGGTTTGTTTATATTGCTCAACTATCCCTACTTCCCAGAGAGCGATAGCACTAACAGTGCAATAACCGCATTTGTATCAGTATTTATATTGGGCTATGGAGCATTACTGTATTTCATGAGTAAGCAATCGAGTCCTGTGTATCTCAAATACATCTTCATGGCCGTTGTTGTACTCGAACTGATCTATATGTCAAATCTTACCGCCAATAACAGGGATGCAGTAATTGGCACTGAGGTCACAGAAAAAACCGCGTATAATGATTATACTGTTGATGCCGTTAACTATATAAAAAGCAAAGACAAATCATTTTACAGGATCGATAAAACATACGCATCGTCCCCTGCAATACATTATTCGCTCAATGATGCTATGGCCCAGGATTACAGGGGATCGAGCGGCTATAGCCCATTCAACCAGGAGTATTATATTAAGTACCTGCAAACAATGGGCATCTCTAATAAAGAAAATGAACTGGAATCTCGCTGGGCTAATGGTCTTGCCTACAGGCCATTGCTCGAATCTCAGAATCAGGTAAAGTATATACTAGCAAAAACACGCATCAACCCTATATGGAACATCGTATGTGATAGTATCGGTACTTTCGGCGATGTAAAAGCGTTCCGGAATAAATTCGTCATACCGTTTGGGTACACTCACAATACTTATATAAGGCAAAGCATCTTCGAAGCTTTAAGTCTTACTCAAAGAGATTTTATAAGCTTACGCGCTGTTGCAATTCGTGACGAAGACCTTAGTAAAGTTTCCGGAATGAAAGAATTCCGTTTACAGGATACTATCCCACTTGCAGCTTTCAACTTTGATGTATACAGGCAAAACGTAAATGACCTGAGTAAGGACACGCTTGTAATCAGCAAATTTGAAGAGACCGAATTAAGTGGAAAGATAAATGTAACTGAAGACAAAATATTGTACTTGTCTATACCATATGATGGTGGATGGACCTTAAAAGTAAATGGGAAGGAAACAGATAAACTCATAATTGATGGTGGCATGACAGGTGTATTATTGAAAAAAGGTCAGTACACTATTGATATGAATTATGACCTGCGCTTCTTTACAAAAGGTGTTTATCTCTTTATCACCGGGCTTTTGCTCTACTTTGGTTTGTGGTTTGTAACCAGGAAAAAGAAAAATGCTGCCCCTGCCATAAGCTAAACAACGACCTTTGGCTTATGCGCTATATCTGGCAACACATCAAAATTATAATTGACACGTATAATGGTGCTGTCCCATTGCAGCATTTTCTTAAAAATTATTTTAAGCAGCACCCTATACTCGGCAGCAGGGATAGGAAACTGCTAAGTTCAATGGCTTATAGTTGGTACCGTTGCAGTAAGGGACTAACTGCAACTTCAGTACCGTCTTTTGAAGAAAAAATTAAAAAATGTCTCGAACTCTGCGGCTATGACCTCAGTAAAATACCCGCGATAAATACGATACAAAGCGAAACAATATTCCAGTATAAAAACAATTCACTTTTCCCTTTTGACATTGAATTGTCTTCAGGTATAAGTTCTGATGCCTGGCTAAATTCAATGCTTACACAGCCAGATCTGTTTATCCGTATCAGGAAAGATAAGGATCAGATAACCAAACTACTCACCGCTCGCAGCATACCACATACCTTCATTTCAGACACCTGCTTATCCTTACCCAACAGCACTAAAATAGAAGACATCTTACCATTAGACTGTTATGTGGTACAAGATGCATCTTCACAGCAAACAGGTAATTGGTTTCACCCTGAAAAAAATGAACAGTGGTACGACTGCTGCTCAGGCGCCGGAGGAAAATCTATTTTGCTGAAAGACCTGAAACCCTCAGTACACCTAACTGTAACTGATGTGCGTGAACGTATTATTTACAATCTCACCCAAAGATTCAGGCAGTACCGCTTGGTTCTACCCACCGCACACATTGCAGATGCTGCGAGTGTGCAAGACTTGAGTAAAGCATTCGGTACAAAACAATTTGACAATATAATTTGCGACGCGCCATGTAGTGGATCAGGCACATGGGCACGAACACCTGAACAATTATTTTTTTTCGATTCCGCCACACTTCCCGGTTATACCGAACGACAAAAAGCGATAGCTACAAATGTAGTTAACCATCTAAAAAAAGACGGCCGACTGATTTACATAACCTGTTCCGTTTTTAAAGCAGAGAACGAAGATGTTGTTTCAGATATACAGGATAATACCTCGCTGAAGCTGGAGCATATGCAGATCATTAACGGCATTGCAACACATGCAGATAGCATGTTCATTGCGATACTCCGAAAAGGATGAGCGTAAAAAATATTTATTGGAAATAAGACGTGTCTTTAGCGTTACTATTTCACAGGTTTAGCCTTGAACTTATTGATCGCATTCCTTGTAAAATCAGATAGTACCAGATGACCACTGATCGCTCCCCTATCCGACAAGAGTGTATCCCAGTTCTCAGTACCGTGCCAAAAT
>CAYZKL010000058.1:0-9174 GCA_964478855.1 uncultured Flavipsychrobacter sp. | reverse complement strand
AATATTTTTTTCAACTGAGCCATCGCTTGCGGACTGCTATGTGCCAGTTTATCAGCCAGTTTGGCTATCGCATCATCAACTTCGTGTACTGTCTTGTGTATCTCTGAATATAAGCCATGACGCTTGGCCCACTCGGCAGACCGCCATTCGGTAGCATCTATTGCCAACTGAGAAAAACCGGCAACACCAATTTTGCGCTCTACGGCTGGTCCTACCACAAAAGGGCCTATGCCAACTGCAAGTTCACTGAGCTTTACAGAAGCTTCTTCGGTTGCAATAGCATAATCTGTTGCCGCCAGTAATCCCACGCCTCCACCTACTGCCTTTCCCTGTACACGACCAATTATCAGTTTATGGCATTTACGCATTGCGTTGATCACATGTGCAAAACCGCTGAAAAATTTCTTACCTTCTGCTTCATTATTGATCGCCATCAATTCATCGAAAGATGCACCAGCACAAAAAGCCTTATCTCCGGCACTGCGCAGTACTATTACCTTCACCCTATTGTCAATACCTATATCGTTTATGGTTTTGGCCAGATCCGTAAGGATAGCTGCAGGTAATGCATTACTTGATGGATGAAAAAATTCAATTGTTGCAATACCGTGTTCTATTTCATGGCTTACATAGCCTTCAGCGTGACGCATAGGTAATTTGGTTTAGTTAAGAATTAACAAGGGTGTACGATAATAATATCATATGACAAATTATCGTTGGGGATGTAAAGTTAGAAAATAAAATTAAATAAGGAACACCATTTAGAACACTAAAAGTTAAACTCTCGCGTATAGGAATAGTTTTTGTACAAAAGCAATGCATGCGTCAAAGCAGGTATAATATTATCTTTACAACTTAAATATCTGATAATACATTATGAGCACTATAAAGAATATAGGCATTATGACATCCGGTGGCGATAGCCCGGGCATGAATGCAGCAATACGGGCAATTGTTCGTACCGGGATTTATCACGGACTTAATGTATACGGAATCAGAAGAGGCTACCAGGGTATGCTGGAAGGCGACATATATAAAATGAGCACAACAGATGTGTCAAATATCATTCAGAGAGGAGGAACCATACTAAAAACAGCTCGCAGCAAAGAGTTTATGACATCGGAAGGTATGCAAAAAGCTTACGATCAGCTTCGCAGTCATAATATCGATGGACTGGTTATGATAGGTGGCGACGGCACCTTTAAAGGTGCTGTCCAGTTTTTCGAAAAATATAATATACCCGCAGTTGGCTTGCCCGGCACTATTGATAAAGACCTTGCAGGTACCGATCTTACAATTGGCTATGACACCGCTGTGAACACTGCCGTAGAGGCTATTGATAAAATACGGGATACCGCTGAGGCCCACGACCGGTTATTTATTATAGAAGTAATGGGCAGAGATGCCGGATATATTGCGCTGAATAGCGGAATAGCTTGCGGAGCGGAGGACATATTGATACCCGAACAAAAGACGAATATTGATGAGGTACTTGATAGAATAGATAATGATGAACGAAGAAAAAAAACTGTACATATAATAGTTGTAGCTGAAGGGGATGACTTTGGGGGTGCAAAAGAACTGCAAGACATGGTAAAACAACGTTTCCCGAATCTTGATGTCAGAAATTGCGTGCTTGGGCATATACAAAGAGGTGGCTCACCCACCTATACCGACCGTATATTGGCCAGTAGATTAGGCTATGCAGCTGTTAATGGCCTGTTAGCGGGCAATACACAGGTAATGGCTGGTATCATTAATGGTCTTATCGTTTTTACCCCGTTTCAAAAGGTAATTAAATGTAATCCTCCCATTGATCCCGATATGCTGGAAATGATAAGAGTATTATCTGCATAAATAAATCATAATATAAATAAGCATAGATTTATATTTTCGATTATTTATAAATTTCAGGCCAGTTGAAATCATAAAAATGAATTAAACCATATGCGATTAGGCATTATAACTATATAATTACATTATGATCTTTGCCTTAATTTTAGTAAATATTTTTTGCTATTACAAGAAGTTAATTATCTTTACGCATCATTTGTTATCAGTTTGAGAAAAGGGCTGGTAATTAATTGCAACTTTATCACAATTTACCTTATAAACATCGTGCAGCGCAGGCAAGGGGAAGAGAATGTAGCAATACTCATTACTCCTTGTTAATATTGTTGATTTATAAGGTTTTAATGAAATAAAATAAGCAATCGTTAAAAAATACTTTGGATTTTAGTATTAAAATGTATTTTTGAATTTTAAAATAGTAGGACATGCCCATTAACAGAGCCGTGAAAATATTTTCTTTGTTTTTAATTACCGTTTTTTCGTCAGTAATCACCAGTGCGCAGAACAAAAAATCCCCGTTACGAAAAGCAACCCCTGCTCCGGTAATCCCATATAACCACTCAACGCTCATTGCTCCTCCGGGCATGGTCTATGTTCGTGGTGGTTCAACAACTATTAAGTATGATCAGTCTTCTACAGATACTAACAGTATCCGTAAAGTTAGTCTTACTTCTTTTTTCATTGACAAAACTGAAATCACAAATCAGCAGTACAGGCAATTTACCAATTGGGTCATAGATTCTATAGCAATAGTTAAGTATCTGAAAGATGATAAGTATTTCATAGAAACAAAAAGTAAAAACGGTAAAGAAACTAATAGCACTACAAACA
This sequence comes from uncultured Flavipsychrobacter sp., assembly GCA_964478855.1. Taxonomy (GTDB): domain Bacteria; phylum Bacteroidota; class Bacteroidia; order Chitinophagales; family Chitinophagaceae; genus Nemorincola. The sequence continues at coordinate 6,492 of CAYZKL010000058.1, read as the reverse complement.
CAGCTACAGCTCCTGCAGATACTACAAAACCAGTAGTTACCGATATGCAGCCTGCGGTTATTGACACTACTAAAACGGCAACTATTACTGCATCCGTTGATACAGCAACAGCAATAAAAAAACGCATCAATTGGTCTAAGGTAAACCATGATAAAATATGGGATCCGAAAGATGAAGAAACAAGGGCAAAGTTACTCCCTATGCTTGATGAGAATGGTAATGTGAAGAAAGAACTTGTTGTGTTCCCTTATACCTACCTCAAAAACGTAAATGGCGCTAAACCCAACACAAAAAACACACAATACAGAACTATACCTGTTAACGTATATCCTGATGAAAGTGTCTGGGCTGAAGATCTTACGAACTCACAGACAGACATGTATGTTGAAAATTATTTCAAGGCACCACCTTTCAATGACTACCCCGTAGTAGGCGTGAACTGGATACAGGCAAATGCTTTTTCTTATAAAAACATGCCGTATTACATGAAGTATTACAGCCTCACTTACACCCTTCCTTCCGAAGCACAATGGGTATATGCCGCCCAGGGGTTCTATGATATGATCACTGAAACCGAGTCAGATACTTTTGCTGTAAAATTGCCTATGGATAGCCTGGCTACTCCACATACATATATGGACTCTACCGGTGCTATCGCAGCTCCAACAGTTAATAAGCAAGATGCTTTTGACAGCGCAAAACAAGTTGCTGATGAGCGTGCAGCGAAACGTAAAGCAGACAGGAAATACAACTATTATGTACTTGACTATCTGAGTTTATCTCACAAGTATGATAGCAGATATAACAGCAGGCCTATAGCTAATGCTGGTGCATCCGATGCCCCGGCTATTGATAGCACCCCTATTCACAGAGACATGAATGGTATGCTTTCAAACTTCAAACAAGATGAAGGTGAATATTGGGAAGATGGTTCTGCGCTTACCTTACCTGTAATGGCATTTGCACCTAACGAATTTGGTGTTTACAACATGGAAGGTAACGTGGCAGAGTGGGTTAAAGACGCATACAGTCCTTCTGTTTTCGCATTTGTTTCCGATCTTAATCCCGTATTACAATATGATGCTGATACTACAGATGCTGAAGCTATGAGACGTAAAGTATTACGTGGTGGTTCTTTTATCAGCAATGCTAAATCACTTACACCCTACTACAGGGATATGGAACTACAGAATGTATCACATTGCTTTGTAGGTTTCAGATGCGTAATGCAGGCACCGGAAATAATTACCAAAAGCACCTCAACACGTAGCAGAACAGTTCGTGGTAATGGTGTAAAAGGAAAATTTAGTGACGTGAGGATGCGCGAAATTCATTGATTTGCTTATTGATTCTTCAACAATTATAGTTTTCAATTATTTAATTAAATCAACAACAATTTAAAAACTCACAAATTCTACTAACATTGTAAATTATCAACAGTATGCCACAACAAAACGGAAAAAAGAAAGTAGGACTTAACACTGTCATCTCATGGGGAGCAAGTGTTGTTATCGTTGGTTTGATGTTTAAGATCCTTCACCTGCCAGGTGGTGAGATCATGATTGCGATAGGTTTAGCAACAGAAGCTATCCTATTCTTCATATTAGGTTTGGCATCTATGACTACCGAAGAAGAACATAAAGCAGCCCACGATAAGAAAGACTCTGGTCTTGATGACCTTTTGGCTACTGCTATTTCTCCTAAAGTTATAGAACGCCTTAGCATGGGTTTCCAACAATTCAACAAAACAGTTGAATCTGTTAACCAGGTGGCCGGTTCTTTTCAGGTTACTGATAAGTTGATCAAAGAAATGGAAGCTACAACTACAGATGTAAGCAAATTCCGTAATAATATGAATACCGTGGCTACAGGCTTTGATTCTTTCAGCAAAGGATTACAGGCTATGAGCCAGATGTCTGCATCGTCACAAGCTATGATGAAGGATTTTGAATCTGCAGGTACAGGTCTTAAAACTTTCTCTAAGAACGTAACAGATATGAACGCAAGTTTTGATCAATTCTCAAAAACTCTTGCGGCTATCAACCAGATGACAGCATCATCAGCAAGCATGCTGAAAGAATTTGAAGCGGCGACAGTTGGCATGAGAGCATATAACAAAAACCTGACTGATCTTACTAAGGTTTACCAGGCACAGTTGGATGCATTCAGAAAGAACTAATGAGCAATACTCATTAATGTTCTGAATAAGGTAATAATATTTTTAATCAGTTAGATGAAATAACTAAAAAATATAAAAACGCATGGCAGCTTTAAAAGAAACGCCCCGGCAAAAGATGATGGGTATACTGTACCTTGTTCTGCTAGGTATAGCAGCAACTACAGTTACCGATCACGTTCTTGATGCCTTTAGAAATTTGACCGTAAGCTTGGAAACATCTACAAGAAATGTTCAGACAACAGTTAACAATACCTTTTCTGCTTTTGAAGCTACCAAGCTAAAAAATGAGCCTGCCAGAGCGCAGCCGGTATATGACAGAGCAGTAAAGGTGAAAAATTATGCAGCAGAATTAGACAACTTAATAATCAAAATCAAAGATGAATTAATTAAAGAAGGTAGAGGTGTTGAAGAGTCTTCAGGAGATGTAAAAGCTCGTGCAGACGTTGATATTTCTCCAAGAATGATGATTCGTCAAGGTCGTGCTAAAGAACTTAAGAACAAAATTGAAGACACAAAGAACAAAATACTTGCATCACTCGATCCTAAAGATCGCCAGGGTCTGAATTTAGGCCTTAACGCTACTGATCCTCCAAAAAGGAAAGGTTCTTTACAGTCTACTTGGGAAGAAAGCAACTTTGGTGAAGGTATTCCGTTGACAGCTGCGATTACTGCACTTACAAAAATACAGGCAGATCTACGCAATACAGAATCTGATGTGGTTAAGAAAATACTTGGAGAAGTAGACCAGGCTGTTATCACTGTTGACCGTTTTGAAGCTGTTGCAGTCGCGCCTTCTTCTTATATCCTTTTAGGTCAGGAATATAAGGCAAACGTATTCTTAACTGCTTCTGACTCTAAAACCAACCCGGAAATATATGTAGGTGGACAAAAGCTTAACATTGTTGACGGAAAAGGTATGTATACCGTAAATGGTTCATCTGAAGGAGAAAAGAAGTGGTCCGGTTTCATTCGCGTAAAAGCAGCTGATGGCAGTACGAAAGAGTATAAATTGCCGGAACAGACATATACAGTTGCCCGCCCTTCTGCTGTAGTATCTCCTGATAAAATGAACGTTTTCTACATCGGCCTTGATAACCCGGTTTCAGTTTCAGCTCCGGGTATGGCTAAAGATAAATTACGTGTTAGCATTACAGGTGGCGAAATCTCAGGTAGCGCAGGTAAATATGTAGTTAGAGTAAAACAACCTGGTAAAGCTATGGTAACGGTATCTGGAGATGCAGGTAATGGCAAAACCAGTGTATTAGGTACAACAGAATTCCGTATCAAACGTATCCCTCCTCCACGTGTGAAATTTGGCAACAAAAGCGGTGGCAGGTTAAGTGTAGGTGCAATGAAAGCTCAGAACAGAATTTTTGCTGTTCTCGAAGATTTCGATTTCGATGCCCCATTTACATTTCAACACTTTACATTGCTGATCTCAAAACCTCGTAGCGATGCTCAAGTTTTTGAAGCTAACAGCAACGCTTTCACCCCTGCTATGCAGGCTGCAATGAATACCATTACTTCAGGCTCAAGGGTAACATTTGACTTCGTTTTTGCTACCGGTCCTGATGGAATGAAAAGACAATTAGACCCTATAACATTCACAGTTGAGTAATATTAGAATAAATCTTAGGTGCTTATGAGAAAGAACGTTTTTATTGCTTTGTTAGTCATCTTCGCGGTAGGTACAAGTACCCTGCTGCAGGCGCAAAGCTCCGGCAAGAAGAAAAAGAAGAAAAAGAAGACAACTGTACAAACTGTAAATACAGATAGTATAGCTGCTGCGCGTGCCATGGATTCACTTGCCAAACTACAGGTAGTTGCTGTGGCTGATGTTCCGCCGGATACTGCTCTTACAGATAACCTCACTGCTGATGCTAATCCCCTTGCATTCCTGGATTTTCCACTTGATAGTACAAGGCCTGTTGACGGCTGGTATAAGTATCCTTTGCTTAAAGGAGCTAAACCGTTCCCATTCCCTAAACAGAACCCCAATAACATTGTATTCTACAAGCGAATCTGGAGAACTATTGACCTTACCGATTCTGTAAATAAGATATTTGCAGTACCTGGCGAGTCATTGATGCAGATGATCATGGATGCATTAAAAGCAGAAAAATTGCTTGCTTACAAAGATGAAAACTTCAAAAGCAGGCTTACTTACAACCAGGTAGTAAGGGCGTTCTCAGATAGTACTATCGTTCCTGTACTCGATTCACTTACCGGTGAACAAACAGGTACAAAAACTGTATTCAATCCATTTAACCCTGACTCTATTGTTAAGTACGAGTTGAAAGAAGATGTCTATTTTGATAAAGTAAGAGGCAGATTAGTAACTCAGACTGTCGGTCTCGCACCTATCAAAAAAATCAAATTGAGTACCGGTGAAATATTCGGTGAAGAGCACCCTTTCTGGCTCTATTTCAACCAATGCAGAGCCGTATTTGCCGGTAAAGATATCTTTGATACTCAAAGAGATATCTACAACGTCAGCTACGATGACATCTTCATTACACGGAACTTTAAAACTCAGATCGTTAAGGAGTCAAACCCTGGCGAACTGAGGATTAAAGACAAATACCCTGATGAAGAAGCTCAGAAGAAAGAAGCAGAACGTATAGAGAAGGATATACGTAATCATAAAAAGAATTTGTGGAAATATTAATAATCGTCTAAATTGCACTAAATAGTAGTATATGAAAAGTAAAATTATTATTCTCTTATCGCTTTGTATAGCCAGTTTCGTTAAAACTAACGCGCAGGTTAAGCTTGATCCTTTTTACCCATACAGCAAGTATACCCTGGGGGTAGGCGTTGGTTACAGCAAAGTATACGGCGATATGCCAAAATCATATTCTCAGCCTGTTTACAGGCTCAATGTGCAACGCAACGCGAATGCATGGGTGAATGTTGGACTTGAAGTACAGAAAGGTGCTTTATCGGGTTATACCGGTAAGAACAACTGGACTAATGGTATCAGCAGCTTTAACCAGTATTGGTCTGTAGCGTTGGATGGTCGTGTTTCTTTAGGAGAGTTCTTTAACTATCCACAGTCTTTTGCTGCTAAAACACTCTTCGGATTGTATGTAGGTGCAGGTATTGGTTATCTGAAAAATGATATTACCAATATCTCAACCAAATTCAAAAAATCTGATAAGTACTTTATTACTGAGTTTGATAAAACAAACATTGAGCTTGATGAGAACAACATCTTCATCCCGATAAATGTAGGCTTCAACCTGCACCTTACCAGGAAATGTGTGTTCAACATCAACTATCAGTTCTCTTATACTTTCTCTGACTACGTAGATGGCTATAACTTTAAAGCCCCTACTGCTACTAACGAGTATAACGATATGTACTCTGTATTATCATTCGGTCTGCATTTCTACATGGGTAATGTGAACATGAATCCTAATGACAAATAAGTGAGTAATAATACTTCATTTTAAAAAAGCCCCGAAAAACGGGGCTTTTTTAATGCCCCTTTGTTTACCACAATCATTGACCCAGCACATATTCACAGGCTGTTATAAAAAAAATGTATGAAAAACAGCTGCTCTTGGTTATTTTGTACCGATATTGCTAATCATAGCACTTGTACCCGTGATAAAAAAGATTTTACTCTTCAGTACGTTATACCTGCTGGCCGCTAACCTAAGTGCCCAGCCTACCTTCAAGGCGGGATGGGATACTTATAAAACAGGAGTACTGGTTCATGAATACACTTACAACTATACCGTGAGCGACAGCCTAAAAATGGTAGACAGCACCTTGGTATTCTGTACGCAGGACAGCATGGTAATGCTATCTGTATCATACCCTTTCCGGGATAAGTACGTGTATAAAACAGCCAGCTATTATAATGCCCGGAAACAACTGATAAAAACTGAAGAATATAAGAACGATAACCTGGTAATGGTGAACGAATGGCGGTATGACGACAAGAACCGAAAAACAGCACACTTTCAGGAAAATAAGGTAAACGGCAACAACTATAAGAAGAACTACGACTACAGCAATGATAAAAAGACCGGCGAAGTTGTAGCCTCTGAAAGCTCGTATGTAAATGGCAGGATAGAGTTCTACACAAAGACCTACTACGATAAGAGCAACCAGAAGTACAAGGAGGTGCGCCTGAACGATAATAATAAGGATGTGGTGCATATAGAGACTTTTTTCTATGGAGAGAATGGTAAACTAAGAGAACGTTCGGTCTACTTCCCGGAATGGAAGGTGACCAAGAAATTCCAGGAGAAAGAGGGGAACATACCTGCCAAATGCAGCAAACTGCTGCCGCTGGGTGTAGC
>CAYZKL010000057.1:19976-24153 GCA_964478855.1 uncultured Flavipsychrobacter sp. | reverse complement strand
CCAGTGCCGCCCAATGCAGATGATGCAAGGTTGACACTTGCGATAACTGTATCTGTGCGGGTATCTATCTGCTGTACATAAGTGCCGCCATAGAGCGATACATAAGCATACCTGCCATCCCGATCGACCTTGATATCATGCGGGCTTTCTGTTTGTCCTGCATTGGTGCCCACAGGTATGTAGCGCATGACCAGCCTGCTCTGTGCGTCTATGACCGCAACAAGATCGCAGCCCTGGTTGGTGAGATATAGTTTCTGCCGTGTATCGGGGTTTGCCGCAAAAGGTATGTTGCCATTTTTATCGGGAGCCCCCGCAGCAATCCAGTTGGCCAGGGTATTGTATTCATCTTTGCTGAGCGGCGACTGCGGATAAGTGGTAGTGCTTTGCGGCATAGTGGGCGTAGCTGTAGTGCCGAGAGCGGGATCGGTATTGACGAAGTATAATAACGGGCTGTACTTAGGGCTGTATGCAATAACAGCCGCACCATTGGTACTGCCATTGAGCATATGCTCCCAACTATCGAGCAGCAGACCTGCGGCATTTTTGTAACTCGCTGCATTGTGACAGCCTGATATAGCGCATTTGGTGACAATAATGCGAGCAATGGGTTGCGGGAAATTGCCATCGGCAGCGACCACGGTAATACCGGGCTCGTGCACACAGGAGGTAATGCCTGCAAGCGCAAGGAACATCGATACCAATAAGAAAATGATCCGCCTCATAATGCAATAAACTACTGTAAAGATAACGATGAAGCGGTATAGGTTTGCCAATACGCACCACTATATGCAATGTGTAGTATCTTGCGGACGTTTTAGCATGAAGTATCTCCTCGCTGTTTTCTTGTTGTTCCTGACCTCCGGCCTTATGGCGCAGGAGCAAGATGGTGCACCCGGAATACAGCCTGTCCGCATACATAAGATACACATAGAGGGTAACAGCATAACCAGGCGGTCTGTGATACTGAGGGAGCTGAGCATACATGAAGGTGCGACCATGCCTGCCGATTCGGTAGACGCACTGATAGCGCAAAACAAGCTGCGCCTCTTCAACCTGCAACTATTCAACGAAGTGGAGCAGCACACCGAACGCAATGGCAATGGCAATGATATAGACTGGTACATACGCATAAAAGAGCGGTGGTACATCATACCATCGGCCATTGTGCAGTTTGCCGACCGTAACTTTAATACCTGGTGGGTGGCACAAAACCATGACCTTCACCGGATATCAGCAGGACTTACGCTCACGGATAAGAACTTTCGTGGCAACATGGAAATACTTACCGCCACTGTGCAGGCAGGCTATACGCAAAAGCTGGGCATCAACTATATAAGGCCCTATGTGAATAAAGGGCAGACCAATGGTATAGGTATATCGGCAGCAGTGGCGCAGAGCACGCAGACCTATTATACTACCAACCTGAACAAACTGGCATTTACGGGCGGATATACGGGCCCTGCCATACTGCGCCAGGCAGAGGTAGGGGTGAGTTACCTCTACCGGCCCGCATACGCATCGAAGCATACTTTTCAGCTCAGCTATAAAGATTATAGCGTGCGGGACACAGTGGTGAAATTAAAACCCGACTACTATGCCGATAACAGCAGGCGGGCAAGATTTATGGAACTCTATTACCGGTATGAATACAATGGTGTGGACAACTGGAACTACTCGCTGAAAGGATATAAGCTGGTAGCAAATGCAGTGGCAAGGCAGGGTATAGAAGGGCTGAACTTTCAGAGCTATGCAATGGTAGAGGCAGGGATGTTTCGTAACCCGCTGCCGAAGTGGTATTATTCGCTGATATTCAGGGGGCGTGTGATGCTTCCTGCCAATCAACCCTATTTCTTCAGGAGCGGACTTGGTACACAAACCGACTATGTGCGGGGGTATGAATACTATGTGATAGACGGCAGCCACTACGGCTTGCTGCGACTGGACCTGAAACGGCAAATATTCAATAATACCTATACGACCAGGGTGAAATACTTTACCGCAATACCTGTGCGCATATATCCTAAAGTGTTTTTTGATGTGGGTTATATAGACAGCCCGGTACCGGGAAACAGCTTTCTGAGCAATCAACTATTGTATAGTGTGGGTGCGGGGCTGGATATAGTAACCTTCTACGATATCAAGTTCAGGATAGAGTTTGCCTATAACCGTATGAGACAAAATGGATTATATTTACATTTTAATAGTGAGTAGAGCAGCGAGGCGAAAGGCTTTAAAATCAAATACATGTTAGTAGCATTATACAACAGGACGTTTAACCCGGAGGATGCACCGATCATACGGCGAATACTGAATATGCTGGAGCAGCATAAGATGCAACTGGTGTTCTATAAAGAGTTTTATGAACGGCTGGAGCCCTTTGTGACCTGTAGTGTAATGCCAAGGTTATTTACCGGCAAGCATCACCTGCCACGCAATACAGAAATCCTGTTCAGCCTGGGAGGAGATGGTACGATGCTGGATCCGCTATGCTTTGTGGGCAATACTAACATACCTCTGATAGGCGTGAACCTTGGCCGACTGGGTTTCCTGGCGGCAATACCGGAGGAAGAAGTTGAAGCAGCAATATTATCGCTGGTGAGAGGCTCATACACACTGGAAAAGCGCACCCTGATACACCTTGATTCCAGTATTCCTTTGTTTGACGGTTCGCCATTTGCGCTCAATGAATTTACGATACACCGGCAGGATACCTCGTCGATGATCAAAATACATACCTACCTGAATGGTGAATTCCTGAATACCTACTGGGCTGATGGGCTGATAGTAGCCACGCCTACGGGTTCTACAGGTTATTCACTCAGTTGCGGCGGTCCGGTGGTATTTCCGCAGGCATCAAGTTTTGTGATCACACCTGTAGCACCGCACAACCTGAATACCCGCCCAATAGTGGTGCCGGATAATAATGTGATATCCTTTGAGATAGAGGGCCGTACAGAGCAGTTTTTGTGCACCATGGATGCGAGAACGGAGACCATAAGGAGCAATGTGCAGCTTGCGGTGAAAAAAGAGAACTTCATGGTATCGCTGGTGCGGCCTGATGAGCATAACTTCCTGAAAACCCTGCGGCAAAAGCTGTATTGGGGTATAGACAAGCGTAATTAAATTCTATCTGCGTCAATCCTTTAGATATTATTATATATAATTGAAAATTTGGCATTTTTTGAAAAAAATGTGGCCAAATATTTTTTTGAGTTGGGAAAAAGTTATATTTTTCAGCATGTAATCGTATGGTATATTTTCTTTAATTAAAAGTTAATATGCCGATGATTGTTATTATTTTGAAAAAATCGATCAAAAAGTGCCTAATCAAAGCGTATGAAAAAAATATACCTCCTTCTATCCTTATTGTGTTGCTTTAGCGCAGCTACAAAGGCACAGCCATTTGTATATATCTATGCTACAAGCCCGGCAGGTGGTTTTGTTACAGGTAATTCGACCACTACGACCCGTACAGACGGGAACATAGTAGCACAGAATGTAGCACCGAGTACCCGAGGCTATGCTGTATTTGACCTTGCGACAACCGGTATTCCTGCGGGTGCTACAATCGGCAATGTAAATTGCGGTTTTGATAAGTCGGCCTATTCAGGAGGTGCTCCTACATGCAGGATATACGGGTATGCAGGTGACCTGTCAATGGTTGTGACACCACTGACCCTGTATAATAACATGGTGACAGCAACAACCATATCTACAAATTCGTGGGGTGCAAGTACCGGTAATATGGTAATACCATCTACAGCGGCCGCAACTACATTTATTGGTGGGAATATGGGTAATAAAGTATCTTATTGCTGGAATATAACAGCAGGTACAGCGGCTTATACAATCACCGGAGAAACAGGTGCAGCAACAGTCAGCGGAGTACATGCGCCGTGGCTTCAGATATATTATTGCGAGAAGCCTTATTCATTATCAGCATCCGCATCACCAAATCCTGTATGCGATGGGCAAACACTGACCCTTACAGGTGGAGCTAGCGCTGGTGGAGGTGTACTATCTTACAGGTGGCAGGGGCCGACCCTTCCGCTGACCGCACCAAGTGCGAGCCCGACTTATAATCATGTTGTTTCACCAGCTTCGGCCGGTATCTATACTATTACCGCTATCAATACCTGTGGTGCGCTAACTGCCAGCTCAACATTCACTACTACTG